>NZ_JAEUFG010000002.1:0-76637 GCF_018588585.1 Bacillus sp. SM2101 | reverse complement strand
TGGATAGTAAATACAAGGGTACGGATAGTAAAAGTAGAGAATTGGATAGTAAATACAAGGGTACGGATAGTAAAAGTGTAGAATTGGATAGTAAATACAAGGGTACGGATAGTAAAAGTAGTGAATTGGATAGTAAAAATGGAGAATTGGATAGTAAATACAAGGGTACGGATAGTAAAAGTGGAGAATTGGATAGTAAATACAAGGGTACGGATAGTAAAAGTGGAGAATTGGATAGTAAATACATGACTTCGGACAGTAAAAGCAGAGAATTGGACAGAAAACGTATGAGTATGGACAGTAAGGCGTAAAATTAGCGCATTTGAATAATCATGTGACTAAGGTCATGTTTATCATTCAAATTGGTGACGTCAGACAGTGTGAAATGTCAGTGAAAGACTGTACGATATAAATAGTTAGTTAGAAAGAGGAGGCGATAATATTGTTAGAAGTTGTAGAGTTGAAGAAGAAATTCAAACAAATCGTCGCTGTGGATGGAGCAAATATGTTTTTAGAGCGAGGAGAAACAATTGGTCTGCTCGGGCCAAATGGAGCAGGCAAATCTACGGCGATTTCGATGATTTCTACACTCATAGCACCTACGAGTGGTGATGTGCGCTTAAACAATACTAGTGTGTTAAAAAATCCGCAGTCGCTTAGAGAAATACTTGGAGTTGTCCCTCAAGACATTGCATTATATCCTGATTTGACCGCGAAAGAAAATCTTGAATTCTTTGGCAGTGTTCATAGATTAAAAGGATCAAAGCTTAAAAAACAAGTTGA
Organism: Bacillus sp. SM2101; assembly: GCF_018588585.1. NCBI lineage: Bacteria > Bacillati > Bacillota > Bacilli > Caryophanales > Bacillaceae > Bacillus > Bacillus sp. SM2101. The sequence goes on along the minus strand of NZ_JAEUFG010000002.1, from coordinate 75,854 downwards.
AGAAGTTCTTCAAATTATTGGACTTGAAGAGAAGAAAAAGGAATTAGTAAAAAATTTTTCAGGTGGAATGAAGCGTCGTTTAAATATCGGTGTAGCCCTTTTACATGAACCAGAAATTATCATCATGGATGAACCTACGGTAGGAATTGATCCACAATCTAGAAATTATATCTTACAGACTGTTAAACATTTAAATCAAGAGAAGCAAATGACGGTTTTATATACGAGTCACTATATGGAGGAGGTCGAATTTATTTGCGATCGAATTTATATTATGGACCAAGGGAGAATTATTGCTTCTGGTACTAAAGATGAAATCAAAAATATTTTATCAAATGAAAAAACGTTAGAAATAAAAGTTGAGAGATTGAAAGATGACTTTATTTATTCACTCAAGAATCATCCTCTTATTAATAAACTATCAACCGAAAATCAATTAGTTACAATTATTGTAGCTAAGGAAGTGAATTTATTTAGCGAATTGTTTAAACTCGCTGAAGAAACGGATACGACGATCACTTCGGTTGAAGTAAAAGTACCTACATTAGAGGATGTTTTTCTTCATTTAACAGGAAGAGCATTAAGAAATTGAGGTGATGATTATGTTTTGGTATTTACTCAAAAAACAATTGTTACTATTTCTAAGAAACCGCCCGGAATTGCTGTTGTTACTTGGGATGCCGCTAATTTTAATTACGATTTTAGGTTTTGCATTAAGCGGTGTGATGGATGGTGATCATCTTGAAATCGACGCTAAAGTGGCGCTTATTGAAATTGGAAGTGAACAGGATGAGGTCGATCGTTTTATTAATGATTTAGAAGAAAAGCAATTGCCAAGTGAGCAAAAAGAAGTCATTACAGCTGTTGCAAGTGAACTGTCACCAATTGACATCATAAAAAATGAAATATTTAAAAATGAGGAACTTTCATCCTTTTTATCACTTGAAGAATTTGATGAGAACGAGATTGAACAGCTAAAAAGTGATGACACATATGCTGTGATCATTGAAACACCAGAAAACTTTACGTATGACATATTGAATTCAATGTTTTTTAATGTAGATAACGTACCTGAGCTAAACTTTTATGTAAATGAAGGAAAAGATATAACATCAAAAATTGTTGAAGACGTAATCATGTTTTTTCAAAATCAGCTTTCCACATTTGTTATTTTGGGAAAACAAGGTGTGATAACAGAACAAGTATTTGCCAACCCGAGTGATATGGAGATCAACACAGAAACTGTGACAAAACGGGAGCCGGTTACTTCTCTCGGTTATTATGCAATAGGTATGAGTGTCATGTTCGTTCTGTATATCGCAACAACAATAGGGTCATATGCCCATGTTGAAAAAGAGTCGCTCGTCTTTGATCGTATCATGTTAGCAAACGTATCTAGGTGGGTCTATTTTACAAGTATATTTTGTTCGGCTGTTATACTAGCATTTCTTCAGTTATGTATATTATATGGTGTCGTCGCCCTTGTTTATCAAGTAACGTGGAATTCATTAGGAGCATTCATAGCTGTTACATTGTCAATATGTTTTACGACAGGTGGTCTTGCTGTGCTTATGACATCATTAAATTATCGCTTTAAATCAGCAGAAATATCTACCTTTTTCTCTTCAGTGGGCATTCCAGTTATCGCTTTTTTAGGTGGGAGCATGATGCCTATATCACAAATGCCTGAGTCTATGGCATTTATCTCTAAAATCACACCTAATGGAGCAGGTATGACAGCTTATTTGAAGATATTACAAGGATATTCTCTAACAGATGTAATCCCATCGTTGCTCACTTTATTTTCAATAGGAATTGTGCTTCTATTATGTTCAATTGCGAGCTTTCCTAAAAGGAGAGGTGCTTTATGATTACGATATTAAAGACAAAATTCCGGTTGTTAATGCGAAAACCATGGGCATATATTATTATGACAGCTGTTTGTATGCTCATTGCAATGTTTATAAGTAAGGGCTCTGAACAATCAATTAGCGTACCTGTTTATAGTGACTTGTCAGAGCAAGCAACGACTGAGTTTATAAATGAGCTTAAAAGCTCTGATGCTTTCAGTTTTAATTTAATGAGCAAAGAAGAACTAAATGAAACAGTGGCAGAAGGAAAAGCAGAGGCAGGAGTGATTCTTAGAGAGCGAGGTTTCGATCTCATTATTGCTGCAAACACAGAAAACCAAATGGTCATTAAGCAATATGTACAGCAAAAGTATATTAATCATATGCAAAAACAGGCTTTAATAGTGGAAGCTGAACAACAGGAGTTCAGCACTGAGCCTATAGTAGAAGCATTTAACTCATTAGAAAATAATCAAGTTTTTACGATCAATAAAGAATATTTTCATTCAAGTGATGCCTTCTTATATGATGCAAATGTGCAAGGATTGTTTGGAAGTGCCCTTTTCTTTGTAATATTTACGATTGCCATTAATGTATCAACTATTCTAGAAGAGAAAAAAGACGGGGTTTGGGATCGAATGATCTTGTCACCTGTTCGTAAATGGGAGATGTATGTTGGTAATCTGATGTATACATTTTTAGCAGGTTATTTCCAAGTCGTCATCGTATTTCTCGTTTTTCGGTACTTAACAAATATAGATTTTAATGGAGCGTTTTGGAAAGTACTATTGCTCCTTGTGCCTTACGTTTTTTCCATCGTAGCTTTATCAGTGATGTTAACAGGGTTTGTAAAAAATATTCAGCATTTTAATGCATTAATCCCAATTATTTCTGTAAGTATGGCGATGATTAGCGGGGCCTATTGGCCAATTGAAATCGTTACATCTGAAGTTTTATTAGCAATCTCGAAGGTTTTACCTCTTACTTATGGAATGGAGCTCTTAAAGGGAGCGGTTATATATGATTATTCAATGAGTGATTTTATCTTTCCAATAAGTATTTTATGTTTGATGGGTGTGTTGATGATGGGCGTAGGAATTAATTTTATTGAACGAAGACAAACGTAGATAAATGTTAGATGAGTTTTTATATGAAGATTTTTTAAAAGGCTCTTTACGTAAACTGTGTTGATATAATTCCTAAGCTAGAAGATAAAGATGTCGTATTACTCAGGAGTCAATGTTTTATAGACGAAAAACTGCCCTGAATGTTACATGTATACGTGTTTAGATCTTACGAATAGCAACAATCCATACGGGAACAGCTAGAAAAAAGTGTGAATAATTCGTATTGGGAGGGCTTAATTTTGAAGGGCATATTAATTATTAATGGACACCCTAATGGTAATAGTTTCTGTTCAGCGTTAGGGAAAGCCTATAAAGATGGTGCATTAGAAGGTGATAACGAAGTTAGAGAACTATCTCTTGCTGAGATGAAATTTAATCCAATTCTTAAAGGGTATGGTCAAACAATGGAGTTTGAGCAAGATTTACAGAGGGCTCAGGAATTCATAAAATGGTCGGATCATATCGTATTTACGTATCCAACATGGTGGGGAACGATGCCTGCATTATTAAAAGGATTTGTAGACCGGGTTTTTTCACCGGGATTTGCTTTTAAATATACTGAAGGTCCGCTTCCTGAAAAACTATTAAAAGGTAGGTCTGCGAGGTTAATTGTGACAATGGACTCACCAAAATGGTATTACAATATAGTTTATGGGAAGCCGGGACATAATGCCATGAAAAGGAGCACGCTTAAGTTTTGCGGAATTAATCCCGTTAAGATTACAACAATCGGACCTATTAGCCAATCGACAGATGACAAAAGACAAGTGTGGCTAAAAGAAATTAAACAATTAGGCATTTCGTCAGCATAATTCACTAAGATAGATTAATTGTATTTGCCCCTTTACTTATAGCCAAGAGCTTAAGGTAAAGGGGCTTAATCGTTATAGCTTCTTTTGAAAGTGTAAGTTGCTTGATGCGTTGCAATGAATAGCCTGTGTGCTCTGTTAAACTCGTAATGTATATAAATACTGTGATTGAATGTTTGGAAATGATTGTACAATTATTAGCTATATTTTGTATCGCATGGCGGTAACCTCACAGAGAAATGCTCATAGCAAATATGTTAAACTAAAAGGTAGCAAACAAAGAGAGGATTTTTTGATGAGTAAGACTGTAGTATTAGCTGAAAAGCCTTCAGTAGGTAGAGATATAGCAAGAGTATTAAAATGTCAGAAAAAGGGAAATGGATTTTTCGAAGGAGATAAATATATCGTCACATGGGCACTAGGTCATTTAGTCACATTAGCTGATCCAGAAGCATATGACGTGAAATATAAGTCATGGAAGTTAGAAGATTTACCAATGCTTCCTAACAAGGCAAAGCTCGTAGTTATTAAAAAAACGAGTAAGCAATTTAATACTGTAAAGGCACAATTAAATAGGAAAGATGTTAAGGAAGTAGTTATTGCCACAGATGCTGGTCGAGAGGGTGAGCTTGTAGCTAGGTGGATTCTTGAAAAAGTACGTATGAATAAACCAATCAAGCGCCTTTGGATATCATCTGTTACAGATAAGGCGATTACAGAGGGCTTTCGTAAATTAAGGAATGGAAAAGATTATGAAAATCTATATGCATCTGCTGTAGCTCGCGCTGAAGCTGATTGGTATGTGGGTATTAACGCAACACGTGCGTTAACGACAAAATTCAATGCACAGTTGTCTTGCGGAAGGGTGCAAACACCAACAATTGCAATAATTTCAAAAAGAGAAGAAGAAATTCGTAACTTCAAACCAAAGGCATATTATGGAATTCAAGCGGTGACGAAAGATCATTTGAAATTAGTATGGTTAGATAATAACACAAAGGACACTAAAACATTTTCAAAAGATAAAATAGAAAACACTCTTCTAGCAGTTAATAATAAACATGCACAAGTTGTGGATGTGAATAAAATAGCGAAAAAGAGCTATTCACCACAGCTATATGATTTAACAGAATTACAAAGAGATGCCAATAAGCGTTTTGGATATTCTGCTAAAGAAACGCTTTCCATTATGCAAAAGCTGTACGAGCAGCATAAATTATTAACATATCCACGAACAGATTCTAGATATATATCAACGGATATTGTGGCTACATTAAAGGACAGGGTTGATGCTTGTAGTATTCAGCCATATGCGAAATTAGCAATGAAAATATTGAAACAACCAATTAAGGCGAAGAAATCTTTTGTTGATAATAGTAAGGTTTCTGATCACCATGCTATAATACCGACTGAACAATCAGCCATGTTAAGCTCGCTTAGTGACAAAGAGAGAAAGATATATGATTTAGTGGTAAAACGTTTTTTAGCTGTACTCTTCCCACCATTTGAATATGAACAAACAACAATAGTTACATCTATTGCTAGTGAGCAATTTATTGCCAAAGGGAAGCGGATTATAAACCAAGGGTGGAAAGAGGTCTATGAAAACCAATTTGATGACGAAGTAAACGATGTTATTTCTGAACAAACGTTACCAAGCATCTCAAAAGGGGATGTATTGCAAATTACAGCAGTGTCGCAAACAACAGGAGAAACCAAACCTCCTGAACCGTTCACTGAAGCTAGCTTATTGTCTGCAATGGAAAACCCTAAAAAGTATATGAAAAAGAACGATAAACAATTAATAAATACAATTGGAAAAACTGGTGGGCTCGGTACGGTAGCAACAAGAGCAGATATTATAGAAAAGCTATTTAATAGCTTTTTAATAGAAAAAAGAGGGAAAAGTATCTTTATTACTTCCAAAGGGAAACAACTGCTAGACTTAGTTCCTGAGGATTTAAAATCACCGGAACTTACAGCAGAATGGGAACAAAAACTAGAGGCTATTTCAAAAGGGTCTCTCCAAAAAACAGCATTTATAAATGAAATGAAACATTACGCAAAGGATGTTGTTCATAAGATAAAGAATAGTGACAAGAAATTTAAGCATGATAATGTAACTGGCAAGAAATGCCCTGATTGTGGAAAACCAATGCTAGAGGTAAACGGAAAGAAAGGAAAAATGCTTGTTTGTCAAGATCGTGAATGTGGCCATCGGAAAAATGTATCAAAAGTAACGAATGCACGGTGCCCGAATTGTCGAAAAAAACTAGAGCTACGTGGTGAAGGAGAAGGTCAAATTTTTGTCTGTAGCTGTGGACATCGAGAAAAACTATCTACATTTAATGAACGTAGAAAAAGCTCGAAAAATAAAAACGTTTCGAAACGAGAAGTATCGAACTATTTAAAGAAACAAAACAAACAAAGTGATGAATTTAAAAATCCTGCCTTAGCTGAAGCGTTAGCAAAGCTAAAATTAAAAAAATAGTAACAAAAAACGATAGGTGCTCACATGCAGTCACCTGTCGTTTTTTGTTGAAAGGCAGTTTTCGCATGGATTGTTGTTTTTGTACTAAGATTTAAAAGCATCTTTTCTTTTGCTAAAAAGATGACAAACGTATTAAACGATATGTTGCGATTTTAAATGGTAACAAAAGTATACGTAAAGCGTTTGTTGAAAAGAGAAAAAGTGTTGGGTTTTGGCGTTCTTAAAAAAGTACAAAATGTAAGAAAATAAAAGTAATAATGAGTAAACAGTAGTAATTGTGTTCTTTATAAAGAAAAATAACCGATTTTGACAGTTTTCTTTTCTTAAAAATCATTTTATACTCAAGTTGTTGATTCGTTATAACGAATTATCAGCGAACAACAAAACGGTGGAACGATTTTAGTAGAAGCTTTGTTGCAACTTCTTATGCATCTACATAAGGGTTCCAAATAAATATCATAACTTTTAAAGAAAAAGAGGAGGAAACAAAATGGGTATTAAAAAGAAATTAGGTTTAGGAATGGCATCAGCAGCACTAGGGTTATCATTAATCGGTGGAGGAACTTTTGCATACTTTAGTGACAATGAAACTGTATCCAATACATTTGCTGCAGGTACATTAGATTTATATGTAGATAAAGCGGTAGTATTTGAAGTCGGAGATATTAAACCTGGAGATTGGATGGAAAGAGAATTTAATATTAAAAATGATGGGACTTTGGACATAGAAGAAGTGTTAATGCATACGACAATATCTGGAGACACAGACCTAGCATCCCATCTAAATATAAAGATTCTTTCAAGTGATGATCAAGTAATTCTTGAAAATGTCACATTAGCAGAACTTGCGTCAAGAACAGAAGGAGATAACTCTCCAGACATTACAACTATAAGATCAAGTAAGGAAAAGTTACCAGTTGGTGATAATGATACAATTAAAATTCACATTGAGTTCCTTGATAATGGACAAGATCAGAACCACCTGCAAGGTGCCGAAATAAGTGTTGGATTCGATCTTGAAGCAACTCAAGGACCAGGTGAAGAAAAATAATTTTTAAGTCACATCTAACAAGAATCAACTAATAAAGGCAGGGGAATTCCCCTGCCTTTTGCTTTGTCATTAATCTGTAATTATAGGTATCTAACAAATAAAAATTGTATTATTAAGGAAAATTGAGAGAATATGAGAAAATAGGAGAAAATAATGTTCTTTATAAAGAATATTCGTATATTTAGTGGTTTATCTTCACTTTCGTATCAGCTATGATGTAAATAGTTCTTTAAAAAGAACAAAAAGTACTATTTAGTGAACGGTTAGTAACCACTTTATGTTATGCATAAAGGTTTACAATAAAAAATAAAAAAGAAAATGGGGAGGAAACAAAATGGGTATTAAAAAGAAATTAGGTTTAGGAATGGCATCGGCAGCACTGGGCATATCACTAATTGGTGGAGGAACGTTTGCATATTTTAGTGATACTGCTGAAGTATCGAATACTTTTGCAGCAGGTACACTAGACTTATCGGTTGATCCAGAAACAATCATTAACGTTAATGATATTAAACCTGGGGATTGGATGAAAAGAAATTTCAAGCTGATAAACAGTGGGTCTCTAGATATAAGTTCTGTAGATTTAATTACGAGCTATACGGTTACAGAGGCGGACGGTAGCCCCGCTAATAATGGGGAGGAAGACTTGGGAAAACATATTAAAGTTCAATTCTTAAAAAATAAAGACAAGAAAACTGAAGTCATTGATGAAAAAACACTATACGAATTAAAAAATATGACACCAGATGCTGTTGAAAATTTGAGATGGAAAGGTGAGAAAGATGGCTTAAAAGCAGGTGATACAGATAAACTTCGCGTTAAATTTATTTTCGTAGAAAATGATGAGGATCAAAATGTGTTTCGAGGGGACAAGCTGGAGTTAAAATGGGAGTTTGTAGCTCATCAAACTGATGGGGAAGAAAAATAAAAATAAGATTGTAATTAATTCGAAATAGAAAGACGTTACTAGATCTATCGTTTTGGCTGTTTTCACATTGATTGTTTAAGATATAAACACGTACACAACAAGAGTTCGCAGCATCTTTCCTCTGTACAATGATGACTACCAATATAAACTTCTTTTCTGGTACAAAATTGATAGCAATAGCAACAAAGCTTATGAAAAGAGCCTTTGTTGTTAAGTAACGTAGTTCTTTATTGAGAAATTTGCAAATAGAATCATGATCTAACTTATGAAACAACAAAGTAAGAATGACAATGGATATGTATAAATTTAGATGATCATCACATTCTTCAATAAAAGATAATGTTCTTTAAGGTTATACATCGTTGTTAAAACGTTCTTTATTAAGAACCATCTATCGTGTTGTTTATGTGAGTGCTGTTATTAAATGTATGACAAATAAAACTACCGTTAAGGGAGGAAACAAAATGACTTTGAAAAAGAAGCTAGGCATGGGAATAGCCTCAGCAGCTTTAGGACTATCATTAGTTGGTGGAGGAACATTTGCATATTTTAGCGATTCAGTTGATACTGAGAACACATTTGCAGCTGGTACATTAAATCTCTCAATTGACCCATCTGTAATTATTGATGTAAATAATATAAAACCAGGAGATAAAATGCCTAGAAGGTTTTACTTAGTTAACGATGGCTCTTTAGACATTAGTAGGATTGACTTGAATACGAGTTACGAAGTAATTGATACAAAAAATGATAATAACGGTGAGGATTTTGCTGAACATATTAAGGTGAATTTCTTAGATAATGATGATAAAAATACCCATCCAATATTTACAACTACACTTGCTGATTTAGATAGTTCCACAATTGATTTGTTACAAGAGAACGGCTGGACTCCTGATGATGAGGAGGGATTAAAGAGTGGTGAACAAGATACTTTGTTTGTAGAATTCGAATTCGTAGATAATGGTTTTGATCAAAATATCTTCCAAGGCGACATATTGAAATTAACATGGACGTTTGATGCACATCAAACTGAGGGAGAAGAGCGGTAAGCATAGTTTGTCTGTTCCATCTATATAAGAGGAGTTATCCAATAAGTCGATCATTCTAATAATGGATGACTCCTCTAGCATGCTGAGTTTCACCCTTCTTCATATTCCTTTCTATATACCTCTTTTGGACGACCTCTAAACGAACCACTTGAATGACAACTTACTTGAACAAATTAACTAAGCCAAACTATCTTATGAGAAACATCGAATTAATACATATCCATGTCTATTATCTATCCCCTCAAGTAATTATGCCATATTACGTTCTTTATGTGATGTTGCTTCGAGGGAGGTGGCTAAATCGTCGCCTCATTTGTTAATATCACCCTCTAACGTCTGTCGCCTCAGAAACACTTCGCCATTTCCCCAAAGATAATAATACCTTAAACAAGATGATCAATTCACTTCTATATTAAATGGTAGAAGCTCCCTAGGTAATGCTATATAATGGAAGTGTAAAGAGGGTTTTATCCTAAATAGAAGGAGGGATAAAGTATGGATGTTGTATCAATCATTGCCGAAGATAAAATAAAAAGGGCATATAGCGACGGGGAGTTTAAGCACCTTCCAGGTAAGGGAAAGCCCCTAGTCTTAGAGGATTTATCACATATACCAGAACACCTCCGTATGAGCTATAAGATGTTAAAAAATGCTGGAATGATGCAAGAAGCAGATGAATTAAAAAAAGAGATGATGACAATAGAACAGTTGGTTGCGTCAACTCAGAATGAAGACGAAAAACTCAAATTAACAAATAGGTTAAACGAAAAAATGATTCGTTTTAATCAACTGATGGAAAAAAGAACTGTGTCTTCGAACTCCTCTGCCTTTAAACAATATCAGCAACAAATTCATAACAAGCTTTGGTAAGTCATTTTATGAAGTGATTAAAGCTGAAAAATATATATAATGTTTCTGTAGAATCATATGTTTATTACTAGGACAAGTAACAGGTTACTTGTCCTTTTTGCGCTCTCGATTATTGCCTTGACGAAAACGATTTAGTAAAAAACAAACAACAAAGAAGATATAAATTATAAAATGTGAACAATTTAAGAAAACGATTCCATTGCTTTCATATCAATCCTTTTGAGGGTGTGTATATCTAAAATAATGTGACCTAATACAAAATTTCCTTACTTAAAAGGAGCGAAAACATTTCTTACAATATATGTAGAGAGAACACATCGAGTATAAGAGGTGGTGAACATATGGATGCAAAAATTGACCAAGCTTCTGAGGAAGTCATTATCACCAGTACAAAAAAAGAAAAAGTAAAAAAGGTATCCAGAACAATAATTTCACAAAAATATTTACAAGTCATGGCTCTTCTCGGAGTCGTATGGATGTTTATATTTAACTACATCCCTATGTATGGGGCAATTATAGCTTTTAAAGAGTACAGTATTATTAAATCGATTGCAGAAGCACCTTGGGTCGGCTTATTGCATTTCAAGGAATTTTTGCAAGACGAGGAATTTGTAAATGTACTTAAAAACACACTTGGAATTAGTTTGATTAAACTATTTATTGGTTTTCCATTACCAATTATTTTCGCACTATTATTAAATGAGCTAACGTCATTAAAGTTCAAAAAAGCAGTTCAAACAATTACCTATTTACCTCACTTCCTTTCGTGGGTTGTGTTAGGCGGAATTGTCACAACATGGTTAGCTGATATCGGGTTTATTAATGATATTCTACTAGGTTTAGGAATCATCGATGAGCGAGTAAGTTATTTAGCTGATCCGAAATACTTTTGGGGGATTGTTATCACATCTGATATATGGAAAGAGCTAGGTTGGTCAGCGATCATTTATTTAGCAGCAATCGCAGGTGTCTCTCCTGAGCTATACGAATCTGCGAGAATTGATGGGGCAGGTCGTTTGCAAAGAATGTGGCACGTAACTTTACCATCGATTCGTCCAACAATTACAATCTTATTTATCCTAGCTGTCAGCGGTGTGTTAAATTCAAATTTTGACCAAATCTTAATTTTACGTAATCAATTAAATGAAAGCGCTAGTAATGTAATAGACATTTACGTGTATTCAACGGGTATCCAAAATGGTCGTTTCTCCTATGCAGCAGCAATTGGGTTATTTAAAGCAGTCATCGCCTTCATATTGTTGTTAGGTGCAAACAAGATTACTAAAAAACTAGACGGAACAACGTTATTCTAGGAGGTGACTGACTTATGTTAAAGCTATTTAAATTGAATCGAAGAACAAAAAGCGAATATATCTTTGATACTTTTAACTTATTATTAATGCTGTTCATATGTTTTATCACCATTTACCCAATTTGGTATGTTATAGTAAATTCTTTAAATGACGGTGTCGATGCGATGCAAGGAGGAATTTACTGGTGGCCACGAGAATTTACGCTAGAAAACTATGCAGCAGTATTTTCTAACCAAGGTATCGTTACATCATTTGGAGTTACAATTGCCAAGACAGTCATCGGAACAATTGCACATGTGTTTTTCACGGCAATGGTAGCGTATGCTTTTTCGAGAAAAGATTTAACTGGTAGAAAGATATACATGTTTATCGGTGTTGTTACGATGTTCTTTAACGGAGGTTTAATTCCTTACTTCCTATTAATAAGAGATATTGGCTTATTTGATAATTTTCTTGTATACATTATCCCGACATTGTTTAATTTCTTCCATCTTATTATTTTCGTCTCTTTCTTTAAACAACTACCACCATCACTAGAGGAAGCAGCAAAAATAGATGGTGCCAATGATTTTATGATATTTATTAAAGTCATTATTCCGTTGTCAATGCCTGTTATTGCGACGATAGCATTATTCCAAGGTGTTTATCAATGGAATGACTACTTTGCAGGGGTAATATTTGTTAATAATCCTGATTTACAACCGATACAGACGTATTTATATAGGGTAGTAGCTGAATCCAGTTCTAATCAGATGCTAGCTAATGCGCCTGGAGGCATTACGACGAGAACTGTTACATCACAATCTATTAAACTAGCAACGATGGTCGTTACGACATTGCCAATCGTCCTAGTATATCCATTCCTACAAAAATACTTTGTTAAAGGAATGTTAATTGGATCAGTAAAAGGGTAATATAATTTTGTTTTGAATATCTTTTTACTTAAAAAGATATTTAAATATATTGGACTCTGAATGGTACTGAGTACTTAATAGAAAGAGGAATGGATGTTATGATAGAATAAATTGTTCCTCTTTCTTTATGAAAGTATTTAACTAACGAGTATCATAAACAGATTCTAACTTATAAAAGGAAAAGAAAGGGGTTTATTATGAAAAGAGTATTTTCTTTAAAGGGCTTATCATTATTATTAGTGTTAGCACTATTTCTTTCCATTATTGCAGGATGTGGAAGTAAGGAAACAAATGAAACCGCTTCCCAGAAAGACGAAGGAGAAAAAACGACAAGAACTGCTGATGAACCTGCATGGCAGGCTGATACATCTCCTATAGAGTTTGATTGGTATGTAAACTTCTCATGGTTTGCTCATAAATGGGGAGAAGATGCTATCTCAAAATATGTAACAGATAAAACTGGAGTATCAATTAACTTCCTTGCGCCAGCAGGTAATGAAATTGAAAAAATGAATACGATGATTGCTTCTGGAAAAATACCTGACTTTATTACAATTGGTTGGTGGGAAGATGCAGTCAAGCAAATGATTGAGGGAGAATTAGTACATCCATTAAATGAGCTAGCTGACCAATACGATCCTTACTTCTTTAAAGTAGCAGATGGTGCGAAGCTTGAATGGTATAAACAAGAAGATGGAAACGTTTACGGTTATCCGAACGCATCATCTTCACCGAAAGACTTTGAAAAATATAGTGAGTTTAAATCATCAAACCAAACGTTCCTAGTTAGAAAAGATATGTATGAAGCAATTGGTAGCCCTGACATGAGCACTCCAGAAGGATTCTTAAATGCTCTTGAAGCAGCAAAAGAGGAATTCCCTGAAGTGAACGGCGCACCATTAATTCCACTAGGACTAAATGAGTTTACAGATGTCGGTAACTCTTCATTAGAAGGTTATTTACAAAATTTCTTAGCAATTCCTTGGGAAAAAGATGGAGAAGTATATGACCGTCGAACAGATGCTGAATACTTAGCTTGGTTAAAAACATTTAGAGAAGCAAGTGACAAAGGTTTACTATCTGACGATATCTTTATTGATAAACGCCCACAAATGGAAGAAAAAATTGCACAAGGTAGATACTTTGCAATGTTATATCAACGTAGTGATATGGCTGCACAACAGCAAGCATTATATGCTCAAGACCCTAACAGCGTATATATAGCTGTAGACGGACCAGCTAACTCAAACGGTGATGAGCCAACACTTGCTGGAGACAGTATCTCTGGATGGACAATAACGTTAATTTCTAAAGAAGTAGAAGATCCTGAGAGAGCGATTGCCTTCTTGAGCTATTTAATTAGTGAAGAAGGTCAAAAAGATACTTTCCTAGGTATAGAAGGTGAAACATACGAAGTTGTTGACGGAAAACATCAGTTCACAGCTGATGTTCAAGAGTTATTAGATACTGACCGTGCTAAATTTGATTTAGAAATTGGAGCGTCACATAAATATTGGATGCTTATGGATACAAACATGACCCTTCCTTGGATGCCACCAGCTGTAGCACCTTTCAAACAAATGGAAGATTGGACAAGAGGGAAAACAGTTAGCTTTGCTGAGTTTGATGGTATGAATCCAACAGGAACCTCAGAAGAAGGTGTAGCGGCTAATAAGATTGCACAAGAGTGGGGTAAAACATTACCAAAATTAATTCTTGCAGAATCTGATAAAGAATTTGATGAGGTTTTTGACGAGTTCTTAAAGAAACGTGATGATTTAGGACAAGACAAAGTTGAAGCTTACCAACAAAAAATATATGAAGAAAATAAAGCGAAAATCGAAGCTTCAAAATAATAATACAAGAGTAAAAAAGCTGCTTGCGAAGGAATTATCCTTAGTAAGCAGTTTTTTTCTTGTAGACAGAATGGTGGTGAGTGACGGTTGCCTTTCGTTATACCATTTAGTGATTAAGCTCTTTGAAAACAAAAGGCTCTTTCCAAAAATGAAATAGAAGGTAAAGATGTCGTTTACTCAACAGGCATTGTTTTATAGAAGAAAAGATGCCACGAAATTTAGTTGTTTACTTGTTAATTTTTATCGTAAGGAAAACAACACTCTATACGAAAGCGGCTTATTTCTAAAGCAACAATTCATGCGTAGACGATGATTTAAGAATTATTCTACAAAGCAAAATTGTCATTTTCACTCGAAGTTATGAGTCTATAGATATGTTTTATTATTAGAAGGCGAGAGCTAGCTTTATAACTTTATTCTTTGTATCTACAAATCTTTTTTAAATTTGTTTAGCTATCTCCGATTATTGTTTGCTGAAATTTTACATGCGTATAGGTGGAACAAAAGGTGGTATGAGCCGAAATTGAAGGTAGATTTTCATTTCTAATGAAGTTGTCACACTTTTTTATAATAAAATCTTATATAATATAAATAACTATCATTTTACGGGATGTGTAACAAATGAAAATGTTCAAGAAAATAGCATCCTATCGGTTAAATCAGCGTTCATTATCATTACAAACAAAATTAATTATACTCTATATAGTTATTATCATGGTACCAGTTATCACATTTACGCTATATTACACTGAACAAATCTCTAATAGTGCAATTAGAGATGTAACCAAAAAGCAAGAGCATTTACTAGAATTAGAGAAAATTAATATTATGAACCATATTGAAACGATGAGAAGAACAGCGCAAATTGTCATTTCAGATCGTGATTTTCTTGATTTTATAAAAAAAAACCATGATAGTAATACGACTGATTTACTTTATTTTAAGTCGAATGTGTTTTCAAATATTATTAAGTTGCAATTTAATAACCCTAATATTAATGATATTCGTATATATACAGCTAACCCTAATATTAAGGAAATGTGGCCAATTATATTTGATGAAAGTCGTATAAACAATAAGCCATGGTTTGAGGAAGTAATGAATCGAAATGGCATAGAGCTTTGGTGGTTCGATAATGACAACGTTGACATTCTTAATCGCTCGCTCAACATTAGTGATGCGAAAATTTCTGTTTTAAGAGAATTGGAATACCCTAAAGGTGAGCACTTAGCGATTATTGAAATAAGTATGTTGCAAGAGAATTTTTTTCCGAAAATGTTTAGTAATGTGAACGAAAACGAGTCAGCAATTGTTGTATTTGATCAAAACTTGAATTTAGTTCATAATCCTTTTAATCCGTTTATTCAAGAAAATAACTTGAATATTATTGAATTGAGAGAGAAGTTCATTGGAACTGATAGTCAGTTAACTTCATCCTTTCAATTTATGAATAATGAAAAACGATTTCTCGCAGTGTCGACATATATGGATGAGTTAAACAGCTACATGCTAAGTATTACATCTCTTGAAAGTATATATTCTGAAACAGCTAAAACGAGAAATCTAGTATTAAGTGGTATTATCCTTTTAGTAATTATTTTGTCTATTATCACGTTTAAATTAATCTCTTATTTATTGAAAAATATGTATTTGCTTATAGATTCGATGAAAAAAGTTGAAAAGGGAAATTTTGAAGTGGATGTTACAGTAGATGAACGTAGTGAATTTGGAGAGCTTGCCAACCATTTTCGTAATATGCTAGGAAAAATTAATAGTTTAATTGCAGATGCAGTTAACAAACAAGCTATTACAAAAGAAGCGGAATTAAGGTCATTAAAAACTCAAATAGATGCGCATTTTCTCTATAATACGTTAGAAAATATTAAAATGATGTCTGAAATTGAGGGGAATTATGAAGTATCTGATGCTGTCACATCATTAGGTGATATTATGCGCTATAACTTAAAATGGAAGAACGATTTTGTTATTCTAGGTGAAGAGCTAAGCCACATACAAAACTATGTTGATATTATGAACTTACGTCTAGACAATCGTCTGACATTAACACTGACGATCCCCCAAGAATTGAAAGAACATGAAGTGTTAAAAATGTCCTTACAACCTATCGTTGAAAATTCGATCAAGCACGGAATTTCACCGATCATATATAACAAACAAGGAATCATTGATATAAGAGCTTCGGTTGAAATGAAAAATATTTATATTGAAATAACGGATAATGGGATAGGTATGACCCAAGAAGAAGTTGCTGAGTTGCATGAGAAGATAAGCTTACCTTCATCTCGCACAGAAGAAACTGAAAATGGAAGCGGTATCGGCCTTAGGAATGTACATGAAAGAATTAAAATACATTATGGAAACGAATACGGGATGTCAATTCAAAGTGTGAAAGGGCAGCAGACAAAAGTAATGATTAAAATACCGTGTTAACTCATCTGGGAGGTAACTACAATGTATAAGTTATTAATAGTAGATGACGAAAAAAATATTAGATTAGGTATTCAAGCGATGATCAAAAGGGAATTCTCTAAACTCATCGATACGATGGTTGCTGCTGACGGAGTAGAAGCATTAGAATTGATTCGTGAAAATAGCATAGATATATTGATTACAGATATAAAAATGCCTCGAATGGATGGTATTGCACTCATAAAAGAGCTTCATACGAGTGAAGATAAGCCAATCCTATTTATTTTAAGTGGCTATGATGATTTTGAATATACGAAAGCAGCGATTAAATGTAAAGTTAGAGACTATTTACTAAAACCAGTAAATCGTCAAGAATTATTTGAAGCTTTGCAACATACAATTGATGAACTAGCTACAAATCGCTTAGCTTCACATCAACATTTAGATGATTTTCGGACGAGTCAATTAAACTACATATTATTAAATCCAAATATACAAGAGGAACAAGTCCAGCACATTTGTACAAAAATAAACATTAATGTTTTTCCGAATGGTTTTTACGTAGGTGTGATTGAACAAGATCGCATAATAAAAGGAGAAGACTTTCTTCAACATATAAGAAACCAAATTACAACATATCGTAAAAATGATGTTGATGATATTTTTTGTTTTTTAGATAAGGATGGACATACGGTAGTTATAACGGGAAATGAGAGTATATTTACTTTTATAAAAGATCAATTTAAGAAAGAAAAATATCCTTCATTTTCTATTGGTGTAAGTGAGAAGAGAGCAGAGATTAAGCATTTGAAGAAGTCCTATATTGAAGCTTGCTATGCTGTGAAATATCAGTTTTTATTTCCTAAAAGGCAAGTCATTTTGTATAAAGAAATAAAAGATAGGAAAGAAAATATTGCGCCACCGATTGAAGCAATTAATAAAATATCGAATATGTTAGGGACAGAGAGAGAAAAAGAAATTAAAACACTTCTTTTTGCCGTTCTTGATTACGAAAAAATATCAAAATATGATATTAGTTACATGGAAACGATAGGTAAAAAGTTAAATACGCTTGTTTTCGAGAAATCTTTTGCAAAGCTTGGGGAAGAATCTATTGAGAATTTTCAGCTCGTACACAAAGTTGCAGATATCTACAATTTTAACGATTTCCATCAGTATTTCCATGCGATTGAAGATTTGACGATGCGTTTACATGAATATATTAAACAAGTTAAATCTGTTTATTCCGAACAAAAATATATGGATAAGGCACTTCAATATATTGAAGATAATTTTCATAAGGATTTAAATTTGGCGGTAGTATCGAATTATATTTCTTTAAATTATTCATATTTCAGTCATGTTTTTAAAGAATACACAGGCCTTAATTTTGTAGATTATTTAAAAAAGGTACGCATTCGCCGAGCAAAATTACTCTTGGTAGATACTGGAGAAAAGGTTTATGAAATTAGTAAACAAGTAGGCTATAAAAACCCAAAACAATTTACACGAGTTTTCCGTGAAATTGAAGGCATATCACCAAAGGAATATCGTGAAAAAATAAAATAAGTAAATTAACTATATAATATTCCTAAAAATCATTGTGTAAACAGTGATTAACTGAACAAAATAGTTCGTTATTTCTCTTAATTATTATAGGTTTATAGCCCTCCCTAAAATTTTGTAACCGAATACAAAATTATATATCTAAAGATGTGCTTATAGCAAAGGTAAAATAATGATGAGAAATAAAAATGAGGGTTGAAGGAAAAGGAAATTTTCCTACGATTGGTAGGTATGTGCAAAATAGAGGTCTACGATATTTTGCACTAGGACAAGTAATTTCAATAACATTAATTGAGGTGTTAATTATGGAAAAATACAAATTTGATAATGAAGGCTATTTTGTCATTCAAGATTACGATAACGCAAAAACTTTTTCAAGCTTCTTACCTGGGGTAGCAGGTCTTTACGGTGTTCCGATGTGGGCATTTTATGTAAATCGTGGACAAGCTATGGTGTCTTTTGGTGTTCAAGATAAAAACCATGCGATTACAGAATTTTTTCCGGCAAACCAAGCATACCAACGTGTATCAATGAATGGTTTTCGTACATTTATTAAGGTTAAAGGTGAAGCTGGTGAATCTATCATTGAGCCGTTCTCTTCCTACGGCGGTTCGAATGGTAAAGGTAGGAGCATGAAAATAAAAGAAAACGAATTAAAGATTGAAGAGATTGACGAAGTAAGTGGAATTAAAACGGTAGTCACATATTTCACGCTTCCAAATGAAAACTTTGGTGCATTAATTCGTAAAGTTGAGATTGAGAATATTTCTGACAAAGCAGTGCAAATGGAGGTTCTTGATGGCCTTCCAGCAATTATTCCATTTGGAATAGATGATGCAGCTTATAAAGCAGTTGGGAATACACTAAAAAGCTGGATGGATGTATTTAATCTCGAGAATAACATCCCATATTATCGTGTACGATCATCAACTAATGACACTGCAGAAGTTGAAGAAATTACAAAGGGGCATTTTTATTTAAGCTTTGTAAATGATGGTGAGCTGTTATCCCCTATTGTAGATGGAGATCTAATCTTCGGTCACAATAGTTCAATGTCATATCCTAATATGTTTGAGCAGTATACTGTTTCGCAATTAGTTGATAAGACTCCAATTACAAGCAACAAAGTGCCGTGTGGATTTTCAGCATTTGAGGCGTCGTTGCAACCGGATGAAAACGTTGTCTTAAATACAATCATTGGTCATGTGAACGACATAGAAATTGTTAATAACAAAAAAGATGAGATTGTTACTTCCAAATTTATTAATTTAAAATATGAAGAAGCAAAAACGATCGTGAATGATATAACTGAAGATGTTACGACTAAAACTGCTCATCCGTTATTTGATGCATACAGTAAACAAAGCTATTTAGATAATATTTTGCGCGGAGGGTATCCGATTACACTTGGAACTGATCAAAATCCATTTGTTTACTACGTGTACTCTCGAAAGCATGGAGATTTAGAACGAGACTATAACTTTTTCTCCCTTGCGCCAGAATTTTTCTCACAAGGAAATGGGAATTTTCGTGATGTAAATCAAAATAGAAGAAATGATGTGTTCTTCCATCCAGAGGTTGGAGATTACAATATTAAGCTATTTATGAGCCTTGTCCAAGCTGACGGTTACAACCCACTAGTAGTAAAAGGTGCAAGCTTTGAGCTAGTTGATAAGACTGATATGGAGTGGCTTAGCGAGTTGTTTACTTCTCTAGAAGATAGTCAATTTATGAAGCAAAAGCTAAATAAGACGTTCACACCAGGAGATGTATTACAAACAATTGTAGATAAACAACTGTCTCTATCAACTTCTCTAGAGGACTTTTTAACGGTTATACTCTCTAAAAGTAAACAAAACATTGAAGCTGAATTTGGTGAAGGTTATTGGATGGATCACTGGACATACAACCTTGATTTAATAGAAAATTATTTAAAAATATTCCCAGAAAATAAAGCTTCATTACTGTTTAAAGACCAATCATATAAATATTTTTATAGCCCTGTGTTCGTCAAGCCAAGGTCTGAAAAGTACGTACTTGCGAACGATAAAGTTCGACAGTATGGAGCGATACTTGAAGAAGAGCAAGCCACAAGTGGAAATTGGTTAACAACGAAAAGTGGAGAAGAATATACAACAAACTTGTTTGTGAAATTATTTAATTTGAGCCTCGTGAAATTTGCTACATTAGACCCATACGGTATGGGAGTTGAGATGGAGGCTAACAAGCCAGGTTGGAATGATTCAATGAACGGCTTGCCAGGGCTTTTTGGATCTGGTATGAGTGAGACATTTGAATTGAAACGACTGCTTCAATTTGTGAAGGTTGCTGCTGCAACATCTGAAGAAAGCTCGATTTCACTTCCAGTTGAAGTGCATAAACTGTTTGAAAGCGTGAATAAGGCAATAAATGAGTCTATTACAAATTCTGTAGATGATTATCATTATTGGAATGCTGTTACATCTGCACGCGAACAGTATCGAGAAGCTATTCGCTCAGGCTTCAGTGGGGAAGAATCAGCTGTTTCTTTAGCTACTATAGAGGAAATGGTCACGATTTATTTAACTAAAATACACAAGGGGATCACTAAAGCAAAAGAGCTTGGAAATGGTCTAGTACCAACATATTTCTACTTTGAGGCAGAACAATATGTTGAGAGAACGACAGCTGATGGCTCATTAATTCTGAATGACAAAGGTCAACAGCTAGTAGAAGTAACGTCATTTACGGTTCACACATTACCACATTTCTTAGAAGGTCCTGCAAGAGCATTAAAGAGTATGACAAAACAAGAAGCATCAGATACTTATACAAAAGTGAAGGCTTCTGACATGTTTGACCGTGACTTGAAAATGTACAAAACATCAAGCTCACTTGAAGATGAAACATTCGAAATTGGTCGTTCTAGAGCATTTACCCCTGGTTGGCTAGAACGTGAATCTATCTTTATGCATATGGAGTTCAAGTATATATTGAGTGCATTAAAAGCAGGTCTATATGATGAGTTTTTCGAGGATTTAAGAACTGCCTTACCACCATTTATGAATCCTGAGGTGTATGGAAGAAGTGTACTAGAGCATTCATCATTTATTGCTAGTAGTTGTAATCCAGATCCAACTGTACACGGACAAGGATTTGTAGCGAGATTAAGTGGAACAACAGCTGAATATTTAACGATGTGGCAAATGATGATGACAGGTAAAACATTATTTACTGTCGAGGAAGGGCAACTAATGTTAACGCTGCAGCCTATACTTCCAGAATGGTTATTTGATGATAACAATCAAGTTGAATTTACTTTCTTAGGGAAGACAAAAGTTACTTATCATAACCCGAATCGCAAGGATACATTTGGTGAGAACGGTGCAAAAATAGCAAAATATGTGTTACACAGTGATAACTCTTCTGTCGAGGTACAAGGTGAGAAGGTGGAAGAGCAATATGCAATGCAAATCCGTGAAGGAAATGTTAACAAAATAGACGTACATTTAAACTAAATCTTGAGGTGTAAAAACTATGCAAATGAAAGTCATACAAACAGCAAAGAACAGTAACGAGCGTTTTGAAGATAAAGGAACAGTAGAGCTTTTAGCTGGTCAACCGAAGTCTAATAATGTCCTAACGATCGATAAGAGTACACAATATCAAAAAATCATTGGATTTGGAGGAGCCTTTACAGAGGCCGCTGCTTATACATTGTCCCAAATTCCAGAAGAAGAACGTAGGAGCATCATTGAAAGCTATTTTCATCCTGAGAAGGGTTTAGGGTACTCACTTGGAAGAACACATATCCATAGTTGTGATTTTGCACTTGAGAACTATACGTATGTAGAAGAAAATGATAAAGAACTGACAACATTTTCAATTGATCGTGAACATAAATATGTTCTTCCATTAATAAAGGATGCTATTAGTTCAAGAGGTGAAGAGTTGACAATACTATCTTCACCTTGGAGTCCACCAGCGTGGATGAAAACAAATAATGACATGAACCATGGGGGCAAATTAAAAGAAGAATACTACAAAACATGGGCTCTTTATTACACAAAATACATTAAAGCAATGGAAGAAGAAGGTATTAACATTTGGGGTATTACTGTCCAAAATGAACCAGAAGCTACTCAGGTTTGGGACTCATGTCGTTATACTGCTGAGGAAGAAAGAGATTTTGTTAAAAATTATCTAGGACCTACAATGGAAGAAGAAGGCCTAGGGCACAAAAAGATTATCATTTGGGATCATAATCGGGATATTGCATATGAACGTGCAAAAACAATTCTCTCAGATTCTAATGCTGCAAATTATATTTGGGGAACAGGCATCCATTGGTATGTCTCTGAGGAATTTGAAAACTTATCAAAAATTCATGCTGATTTTCCTGATAAGCATCTTATTTTTACAGAAGGATGTATCGAAGGTGGCGTACAGCTTGGTGCATGGCATACAGGGGAACGTTATGCTCGAAACATGATTGGTGATTTTAATAATTGGCTTGAGGGCTGGCTTGACTGGAATATCGTGCTAAATGAACAAGGTGGGCCAAATCATGTAGGTAACTATTGTGATGCACCTATTATCGTTAATACAAAAACAGGTGAAGTCCATTATAATAGCTCATATTATTATATTGGTCATTTCAGTAAATACGTTAAGCCAAATGCAACAAGAATTGGACATGAATTAAATAATGATTCACTACAAACAGTTGCATTTCAAAATGAAGACGGTTCAATTGCAGTAGTTATGATGAACGCTACTGACAAAGATGAAAGAATTAGTATTTTATTAGATGGTAAACATTCAGAGCTAGTATTACCAGAGCATTCAATTACTACAGTACTTATATAAACAACGAGGGCTATCATATAGAGTTAATAATAAAACGGGAGAAAGTAACTATACGTGAAATAATAGTACTTTCACCCGTTTTTCTTGTTATATTCGACAAACCTTCGAAAAAGAGCCTAATAGAATGAAAGGTGATTAATATGAACTATAGAGAGCTAGGGAAGACAGGAATACAAGTATCAGAGGTAGGCTTCGGTGCATGGCAATTAGGCAACAAACAAGATTGGGGGAAAATGAGTGAAGAGTACGCGGTTCAACTAATTCATGAAGCAATTAGTCAAGGTTGTAATTTTTTTGATACAGCTCCTAACTATGGGTTAGGGAAAAGCGAAGAGTTACTCGGCAAAGCGTTGGAGGGCAAGCGAGATCAAGTAATTATTAATACTAAATTTGGTCATCATCCTAATAATGTTCAAGATTTTGATGTGAGTTTATTAAGACAATCTCTTGAAGCTAGCTTAAAGCGTTTAAATACTGATTATGTCGATTCGATCTTATTGCATAATCCTCCATTTGAATTTCTAAATGGAAATAGTCCGCATTATGAATTGCTAGAACGTTTAAAAGAAGAAGGAAAAATCCGTGCATATGGTGCATCGGTTGATTCCAGCCGTGAATTATTTGAATTACTAGAAACAACAAACAGCCAAGTGATTGAAGTCATGTATAACATCTTCCATCAGGAGCCCGCAAAAGCATTCCAACTAGCAAAAGACAAAGGTGTTGGTCTTATTATTAAAGTCCCACTAGATTCTGGTTGGCTTTCTGGCAAATATAATGCACATAGTACATTTGAAGGTGTACGCAGCCGTTGGTCGAAAGAACAAATTGAAACAAGAGCAAACTTATTGACGCAGTTATCATTTTTAACAGCTGATGGAGCAACTATGGCACAGGCTGCCTTACGTTTTATTCTAGCTAGGTCTGAAGTATCAACCGTAATCCCTGGGTGTAAAAATATTGAGCAATTGACAGAAAACGTATCAGCAACTGAGATGGTATTGTCGGATGAGGATGTAAAACAAATCCGACACCTTTGGGAGAAAGAACTTAAAGATCAGCCGTTACCTTGGTAATTTTATTGTTAGGTTTTTTAGCTAAAGCTGTTTTCGAATAGATTTTTTGTTATCGTACTAAGAAATAAATACGAATACACAAAGCATTCGTGGTAACTTCTCTCATTTAAAACGTTACATTAGTCTAATTAGCAACAAATTTTATGAAAGAGCCTTACTTAATGACCCTAACCTTTATAGGCAGGGTCATTTTAATTAGTTAGGGCAGAGTCGCGACCAGTTGCCTGATGTATTGTTTTTTAACTAGAATAGGGAAACCTTGACTAGATAATACTTAGAAAATGTTTTAAGTGAAGGCGTTTCTCATAAATTTTGTTACTGAGAAAGAAAAGATGCAAAGAATGGTAGTTATATTCGAGTTTAACTCGTATTACGAAAAGCAACAATTATAGCGAGGTAAAAAACAATTATACTAATTTCGTATATATTATCATTTTATTGATGCAGATATAATTGTAAGACAGGAGGAGACGCTATGATTACTGAATTAGATAAGGTTGATTTTATTAAGTGTAAATCGTTAGTTAGTGAACAAGGACAGGTAGAGGCTTCAGCAATTATTGAAGGAAATAATCCAGGTCGCATATTTGTAGATAATACCATATCTCCTTCATCTGGAGTCATTTGGTTAGGGAACAATGATGGATTTATCTTTTTTGGAAACCCTCATAATGAAGAATTTAATTTGAACCTTAATAAATTTATAGATACTAAGATTTTACCAGAAGCTGTTGGATTAGGGTTGGATTACTTTGAAGCAATGGCCACTCATTCTGGCTGGAATAAGACACTAGAAAATGTATTTAAACAAAGAGAATTGATGAGCTGGAATCAAAGAGTATATAAGCTGAGAAAGGATCACTTCAAACTAGAGAATGAACCAACTGTCGATCAAGATTATATGACAATGAAAGTGACAAAATCTATGTTCGATAACAGTGAAGTCCCTATTAAAAACATTGAATTTTTACGAGCTAAAATCTTGGAGTTTTGGGAAACACTAACTGATTTTTTTAATAAGGGAATTGGTTATTGTATTGTTCATCAAAATAAAATTGTAAGTTTATGTATATCAGGATTTGTAGGTCATAACGTTCATGGCATAGCTATTGAAACACTAACTGCGTATCAAGGAAAAAAGCTTGGGCAAAAAGTAGCACATCAATTTGTTTATCATTGTCTTAAAAATAGTATCGTGCCTTATTGGGATTGCATGGAAATGAATAAACCTTCAATTGCTGTAGCAGAAAGTGTTGGCTTTACATTAAAGTGTGATTATATCGGTTACGAATTTTTATTAGTTAAAAAATTGAAATGAAAGAAGGGAAGAGTAGGTATGATAGAATGTGTAATTACAAAAATTTCCCCAACCTAGAGACAGAAAGACTGTTTTTAAGACAAGTAAATGAAAAAGATGTAGCGTTTGTATATAAGCTATTTAGTTAGGCTCTTTTCGTAAGGAAAGTTATTATTTATCCAAAACTACAACAACAAAAAGGTTTTCTGAAATTGTCACCGTTTTATAGAAGAAAAGATGCCCCAAACGTTATTCATATTCGTGTTTAGTTCTTTTTACGAAAAGGAACAACTAATGCGTAAGTAGCCTCTAGTAACGAAGAAGTATGTAAATATCTATATGATGAAGAATTGTATACGAGTATGGATGATGCAAAAGAGTTTATAAGAGATTATAGTCATGCTGAGGCAAAAGGTCGAAATAGATGGTGTATCGTTAGAAAAGAAGATAATCAACAATTAGGTACATGTGGATTCCATTGCTGGGACCGACCGTTATAATCATATTGCGGAAATTGGCTATGATTTATGGCTTGATTATTGGGGGCAAGGATATATGAAGGAAGCCTTGACTACTACGATTAATAGTGTCTTTAACAATATGAATCTAATTAGAATTAATGCATTTGTAGCGATAGAGAATGATCAATCTAAATATTTACTAAAATCTTTAGGGTTCCAAAATGAAGGAATCTATCGTGAAAAACACTTATATCGTGGGAAGAACTATGATCATTACTCATATTCACTATTAAAAAGAGAGTGGGTGTGAACACTACACTGCTCATTAACTTGCAACCTATGTCACTTCGCCATATCATCTAAAGAAATGAACCTTCCAGTGAAATGGCGAAGAATAGGGTGTATACACTCTGATTGTTCGTATTCTATACGAGTGAAACTTTATTGATAACATATTCCTCTACAACCTGTGCTACACCATCATTCATATTTGTATCAGTAACAAGGTCTGCTTTTGCTTTGATGTCATCAGGAGCATTACCCATGGCTACGCCAAGACCAGCAAATTCAATCATCGTAAGGTCATTATAGCTATCACCAAATGAGATCACTTCTTCTTGCTTTATTCCGAGCTGCTTAATGAGGAAATCTAAACTGGCTCCTTTTGTAACACCTAAAGATGTAAATTCTAAGAAAAAAGGTTTTGATCGCAGGACACATAATTCCCCAGCTAGCTCAGCTTGTAGCTTGTTCTCTACTTCTATTAACCTTTCAGGCTCTGCTAACATTAATGTTTTCACGACAGAATCACTGACTGCCTCTTTGAAACTGCTTACTTGTTGCACTGGTAATCCTGTTAACTGACTTTCGATGGTGGAAAATTTATTTGGTGTTTCTGTCACAATTGAATCTCCCACATACGTTAAGATTGCAACTTCTTCCCGCGCACTTAAATCGTACAAACGGTGAGCCGTTTCTGGTGAAAGTACATTGCTATATAATTCTTCTTTTGTATGGCAATCAATGATTTTTGCTCCATTATATGACAGAATATAACTTCTGAATTTTTCTAGCTGAAGCTCTGATGCAATTGGAAGCATTCCAAATGTTGGACGTCCAGAAGCAAGAACTACTTTCACGCCAATTTCTTGTGCCATCATTAATGCATTTTTTGTGCGGGGGGATATAGTTTGATCATCTCTGAGCAAGGTATCGTCTAAATCAAGTACAATCATTTTATATTGAATAGTCATCTTGGTAGTTCCTTTCTTGTTTGCTTGAACTCTATTATACTACTACAAATAAACAATTATTAGAAATGAAAAAAATAGTACATTTTTATAGTAATGAAAATGTATTAAAAGCAATATAATGTATTAGCGTATACACTTATGTTTCCTAGGATCTTATACTTGTACAGTTGTACATAATGAAAAATATATAACAAGTTGAGTGATGTTATGAAGAAACTGTGAAATGATGTTACATTATATTGTAGATATAATGCTAATGGTATATATTAGAAATGAGGAAGATAAAATAATAAACTTTCTCTTTTTCAAGGGTATTGGTTTAGTCGCATATTGAGTGGTTTAGTAAGATTACATGTGAAAACATTCACAAACCAAAGGAGTTGAATAATGATGTCTTGGATAAAGGGTCCTAAAATGGCTGTTTTATGGACATTACTTAGAATTTGGTTAGGGGTACAATGGATACAAGCAGGTTGGGAGAAAGTTACAGGTGAATTTGATGCGTCTGGTTATCTGCAAGGTGCTATCGGTAAAGCTTCAGGAGATCATCCAGCTGTACAAGGGTGGTATGCAACATTTTTAGAAAATGTGGCGGTTCCTAATGTAGGGTTATTTAACTTTTTAGTAGCTTGGGGGGAACTATTAGTTGGCATAGGACTAATCTTAGGTGCTGCAACTATTCCAGCATTAATTGCAGGAGCATTTATGAACCTAAATTTTTTATTAGCTGGAACAACTAGTACAAATCCGATTCTATATACTGTAGCATTTATATTATTAGGCGTAGGGACAGCAAGCTATTATTGGGGTGTCGATCGGTTTGTAATTAATTACGTTAGAAACCGACAAGGAAAAGAGAACATTAATTTTAAGCAATTACCTAAATAGTCGTGTAAAAGGTCTGAACCTTTAATTTATACACATCGTGTATAGTGAAGTTCAGACCTTTAGTTTGATTTTATTAAAGTAAACTAACCCAAGCTGGGAGTTATAGCGTTTAGCACTTAACCTTTTTGTCTAGCTTTACTTTGTCTTATGCCTGCTGCATCTGCACGGGCTTGAGCTTCTAAATCCTCTTGATCAGCCAGCTCCCGTGAAAATTCCTCGTTAATCCCATCAAACTTCAAATTTCTAGGGACTTGTGGAAGACCTGCCTTGTTTTTATCTCGCGAATTTTGTCCACGACTTCTACCCATAATACGATCACTCCTGTTAATTATTTTAAGAACTAAACTTTTTAATTTAACTGTAAAGCTGTTTCGATGTGTTGACCTTGTTGCTGTTAACAATTAAATCCGTATACATGCAGTATTCATAACGACTTTTCTTTATTAACAATAACAGTCTTTAAAAACTCTAAAAAACACTACAAAAGATTCTTTAACAAACATTAATAGGGTGAACAGATTTAGGTAAAATATGCATGATAAAGCTACAGTTTTTTGTCAAGGCTGTTTTTCAGAGTCATCGTTAATGATGGGCTTGTTTACTTGTGAATCCACCAGCTTGATCAGCCATTTTAAAATCTCTAGCATAAGAAACTTCTTGTGCATTACTTAATGTGCTTTTTGTCTTATCGCGTCTTTTTTTTCTGTCTACCATCATTCAACCCCCTTTTTCAGGTAAGTATTTTTAGTGTCACCATACATATGATTATCAATGCATAAATCATTGAATCCTTTTTCATATGAGTATCTCTTTGTTAGGTTAAATCATGCAAGGTGATGGTAAGTAGTTATTTCACTAGCAATGCTGACAACGCATCCTCTAAATGCTGATAACGAAATGTAAAACCTTCTGCTGTAAGGACATCTGGCAAAACTTTTTGCCCTTCTACAATAAGCATACTCATTTCTCCGAGTAGTAGCTTAAGGGCGATAGCTGGCGCAGGGAGCCAATGAGGTTTTCTCAAAGCTTCTCCTATTTTAATGCCAAACTCTTTCATCGTTTCAGGGTTAGGTGCAGTAATATTAACTGGCCCGTGCACGTTTTTATTACTAATAACGTAAGCGATAGCCTGACATACATCATCGATATGAACCCAAGATAGCCATTGCTTTCCTGAACCCACAGTCCCTCCGATAAACAGCCTGTATGGAGTCGTCATCTTAGGTAATGCACCTTCACTTTTTCCGAGGATAATTCCGAACCGAGCAAATACTGTTCGGACATTATATGACTGTAAATCATTAGCCGAGTTTTCCCATGCTGAAACTGTCTTTGCGAGGAAATCAGTTCCGATGTTTTTATCCTGTTCTGAAAAAGTAAGAGCTTCTGATGTACCGTAGATACCGATTCCACTTGCATTTACTAAAATATCAGGTTTTATTTCTAAATTTGCAATGATTCTAATTATTTCATTCGTGGCTTCGAGTCGACTATTAACAATTCTGTTTTTACGTTTTTCAGTCCACCGACCACTATTAAGAGACTCACCCGCTAAGTTTATAAAAGCAGTCATTCCGTTCAACTGACTCTCAGGGTTACTATCATCATTAAGCCATGTCACGTAGTGTATAAGTGGATTATTATGAATTAAATTTTCCTTTCTAGTTAAAATGAAGCATTCATGTCCTTGATCAACAAAATATTGCGTAATTGCTTTACCAACAAACCCTGTACCACCAGCAATTGTTATTTTCACTCCGCTCACTCCTAACCATTAAGTACTATTTTCTTCATTATAAATCGTATACTCCTTTTAACACTAATTTTTTGCTAAAATTAAAGGAGGGGTGATAAGTTTGGCTTTTATTACAAAAATAGTTACGCAAAAGAAGAACTCGGATCGATATAATGTTTATCTCGATCGAGGCAAAGGTGAAGAATATGCATTTAGCGTCGATCAAGATGTTCTTATAAAATATAATCTTACAAAAGGCAAAGAAGTTGATGAGCTAGATGTTGGAGAAATTCAGTTTGCAGATGAAGTGAAAAAAGCTCATAATGTTGCATTAAGATATTTGTCATATCGAATAAGGTCGATTAAAGAAATTGATGATTATTTGAAAAAAAATGAAGTCCCAGAGCAGATCATTCAAGAGGTCGTACATAAGTTACAAGAAGCTAATTATGTAGATGATGAGCAATTTGCGTTGTCTTACGTACAAACACAAATTAAAACGTCTATAAAAGGTCCTGATAAAATAAAAAGAGAATTGAAAGAAAAAGGAATTTCGGCAAAGTATGCAGAAAAAGCAATGAATACGTATACTACTGAGTTGCAAATTCAACACGCAATGAAACATGCCGAGAAAATATCTAAACAAAGTGCTAAGCTTTCAATATTAAACATAAAACAAAAAATTGAACAAACTTTAGTTCGAAAAGGGTTTTCTTGGGATATTATACAAATTGTAATTGTAGAGATTTCACAAATTTCTGGCCAAGAAGAAAATAATGAATTGGAGGCGTTACAGCATCAAGCTAACAAGATAAACAACCGTCTGAAGAAATATACCGGATGGGAATATGAGCAAAAGTTGAAGCAAGCACTGTACCGCAAAGGATTTTCTATTGAGTTAATTGAGGAATTTATTCAAAAGAATAAGCCCATTGAGTAATAGGTATAAGACTAGAAGACAAAAAGCGTCATTAAGTGACTTTTATTACGTGTCGGGGATGAACAATCTGCTCTGCATTTCTGGTTGTCCAGCTTCCAGCACCTATCCACTCGAGGTCACTTCACCATTTCATCTGAAGGCAAAATACGCCTTCTAATGAAATGCTTCCAGTGCTTGTCGGGGATGAACGAGGCGCTGCCGCTTTTATATTGTCCAGCTCCGCCTCCTAGCCTCTTAAGTCGTTTCAGCTATTCAACAGAAGACAAAAAGCGTCTTCAGTCAATAGCTTCCAACGCTTTTCGAGTCTAAACAATCGGCTCTGTATTTCAGGTTGTCTAGCTCCAGCACCTATCCACTCGAGGTCACTTCACCATTTCAAGGCAAAAAACGCCTTCATAGTCTTTGACTCCAATGCTAATCGTGTATTTGACTCGTAAATACGGTGAATTGACCCGTAAATACGATGATTTGACCCGTATAACTGAGTAATTGACCCGTAAATACGGTGATTTGACCCATATAACTGAGTAATTGTCCCGTAAATATAGTGATTTGTCTCATATTGATTTGACCCATATAACTGAATAATTGCCCCGTAAATACAGTGATTTGACCCATATAACTGAGTAATTGACCCGTAAATATAGTGAATTGACTCGAATAACTGAATAATTGACCCGTATACGGTGAATTGCCCGTAAATACGGTAAATTGACCTGTAAATACGATGATTTGACTCGTATAACTGAGTAATTGACCCGTAAATACAGTGATTTGACCCATATAACTGAATAATTGACCCGTAAATACAGTGATTTGACCCATATAACTGAATAATTGACCCGTAAATATAGTGAATTGACCCATATAACAGAAAATTTGACCCGAAATATGGACGATGAAATTCCACTGCTAGCAAAAGCCGGGGCTAGTGTTAGGTAAGAATTGAGTTCGCTTTACTTTCCTCATCACTCTATAATAATTTCTGGACGACCGTCGTCTAGTTCAATGATTTTTTGTGCAACTTCTGAAGGTGACCGAAGGCGATTTTTATCCTTAATATGGTCGGATTCTTCCCAAAATGGTGTGTCCATACCACCCATATATACAGCTGTCAATGATACAGAAGTATGTTCTAATTCTTTAATTAAACTCTCAGTGAAACCTCTAACAGCGAACTTACTAGCTACATAAGCAGATTCGTTCACTTTTCCTCGCAAACCGGCGGTGGATATAATGTTCATAACTTTGGCTTTTGGTAATGATAAAAGATAAGGTAGGCATGCCTTTGTTAAATTGATAGTTCCAGTTACATTTGTTTCAATCATATCATTAATATTTGAATATGTTAGGTCTGTTAAGCTACCGAAGTAACCTATGCCAGCGTTGTTAATAAGCGTTGACACATTATATTCCTTTAATAGATTAGGAATTTGTAATTCGATTTCATTACCGTTGCGTATATCCATTTTGTATACAAAGGCACGTCCGCCAGCTTCATTGATCATAGATTGAACTTTGTAAAGCTTATCTAGTGATCGGCCAGTTAAGACAATATTCTTTCCACTTTGACTGTATTGGACGGCAAGTTCTTGCCCTAAGCCGGAACCAGCTCCAGTAATTAAGATTGTTTCTGTCATGTTGAATTCTCCTTATGCGTTTATAAATCGTTATGGTTCAAAATTTTATTGATATTTTACCACAACTATGCTTAAACTAATAAATATTGTGAAAATATCCTTTGAATGAAAATTACTTTATGAATTCGTTAAGAATACTTTTTATCAAGAAAACGCTTTACATAAACTATAATCAAATACGTTCACAAATAAGCCATAAAAGATTGTGAAACACAGCACATAGTTCGAGTATAATGATCTGTGTGTTTAGATTAGATGATCTAATTTTGTAGTTATTACTTCAGGCAGTTACTGCCGTCTTATTTAAAATGAATAAGCACTGTCCCATTTGCTTTACACTTTTATGACAAACGTTACGATTTGTTACTTTTGCCTACAGAGAATGTAGGCTTGTTTAAGTATTGTTTAGAAGTATGTACTTTTCTAAATGGCTCTTTTCGTAGTACTAAAACCGACAATCGATGAGGAAACAGCTTTCTTAATAAATGAAAAAGGTGATATCGATATGAATTTTTTAGAAATTATTACGGCTTCATCCCCTATATTAGCAGTTTTTATTTTCTTAGTCATTTTAAGACTACCTGCAACAAAGGCAATGCCGATTAGTTTAGTTCTAACAGGCATTATGGCGTTACTCTTTTGGAAGATGCCTTTTGTTCAAGTTGCAGCTGCGACAATTGAAGGTTGGATTATAACTATTTCAATTTTGTGGATTGTATTCGGTGCAATTTTATTGCTTAATACGTTAACAAATAGTGGTGCAATGGATTCAATTCGTAATGGATTCTTAGGAATTACACAAGACAGACGTGTACAAGTCATTATTATAGCATGGTTATTTGGTTCGTTTATTGAAGGAGCTGCTGGCTTTGGAACGCCTGCTGCCATTGGGGCACCTTTACTAGTTGCATTAGGTTTTCCTCCTTTAGCCGCAGTTGTTTTAGCACTCATTGCAGATAGTAGTGCTGTATCGTTTGGTGCAGTTGGTACACCAGTGATTGTTGGAGTCAATCAAGGTCTTCAGCAAGGTTCCTCAGTTGCACCTCAAGTGGTCGAATCACTTGGTACTGATTCATTAGGAGTATATCTACAAAATGTTGCTAAACAAGCTGTTTCAATGGACATTCTTATTGGGACATTTATTCCTTTAATACTCGTTGTCATTTTAACGCGCTTTTTCGGTGAAAACCGTTCTTGGAAGGAAGGCTTACAAGTATGGAAATTTGCTTTGTTTGCAGGGTTAAGCTTTACTGTACCTGCCTTTATCGTCGCCACCTTCCTTGGGCCAGAGTTCCCATCAATTATCGGTGGACTTGTTGGTCTAGCTATCGTTATACCTGCCGCTAAAAAAGGTTTCCTTTTACCAACAAAGCATTGGGACTTTGGTGACAATGAACAGCAACATGAAATTAATGAACATATAAAGACAGAAGATGAAGGTAAACAATCACTTTCTATACTAATGGCATGGATTCCTTATTTGTTAGTAGCGTTGTTACTCGTTCTTACACGTATTGATGTGCTGCCATTTAAAGATATGCTCCGTTCAGTAAAGGTTGGTATGGGTAATATTCTTGGCACAAACATAAGTAATTCATTCGAGCCGTTATATTTACCAGGAACTGTGTTTCTCGTAGTCGTATTAATAACGGTGTTTCTTCACCGTATGTCAGCAACAGCAGTTAAACAATCCTTTGTTACTTCAGCAAAAACGCTAGTAGGAAGTGCGATCGCACTAGGTACAGCTTTGCCTATGGTTCGGATTTTCATAAACTCGGGAGAAAATAGTGCGGATTTATTAAGTATGCCAATGGAGTTAGCTCTAATGGTTTCAAATGCTGTTGGTAATGCTTGGCCTCTTGTTGCACCAATTATTGGGGCACTAGGTTCATTTATATCAGGTAGTGCTACGTTTAGTAATATGATGTTCTCGTTATTCCAATTTAGTGTTGCTGATCAAATTGGTGTAAGTAATCAATTAGTATTGTCACAACAAGTATTAGGGGCAAATGCGGGTAACATGGTTTGTGTACTGAATGTAGTTGCTGCTGCATCTGTTGTAGGGCTCTTAGGTAAAGAGGGCCAAATTATCCGTTTTACGATTATTCCGATGTTATTTTATGCCATAACAGCAGGTATCATAGGTTTAATTATTTCATTTATTGTTTAAATCATGCTTTGTATCTTAATAAAAATGCATTATACTATTAATAGATTATTATCACATTGATTGTTGTAATTTTATACAAAGGAGTAACACTATTGGCTTCTTTTTTCCTTTTATAAGATGACAATCGCATAGCTATTTCTATTTAAATAACAATATCAATAAAAATTAGATCAAAGTCATTAATAATTATGAATATGGATAGATGGGTAATCAGGTGGGGGAGCTACTTCACCTGATTATCATTTCCCATTCATTAATACGATAACGGAGTGTAGCTACACATGGTTGAGAAACGTTTTAGTGAAATGTCTGAGTTTGAACTTAAGAGTGAAATTGGATCCCTATCGGAAAAAGCACGTAAAGCGGAACAACTTGGCATGGTTAATGAATTTGCTGTACTAGAGCGAAAAGCTGTTATAGCAAAGGCTTACTTATTAAATCCTGAAGATTTTCTGCCTGGTGAAGTATATGAATTAGAAGGCGATGTAGGGGTTCATTTTGTAGTGAAATATTTAAATGGTATATTCGCTTGGGGGAATCGAACTGGTCAAGAAGATATTGAGGAAGGTATTCCGATTTCAATGCTAGGGAAAAAAGTGAAGGATACAAAGTAAGAGAGGGTATACCCCTCTCTTGTTTTGTCTTCACATCAAATTATTAACTGCGCTTTCTCGTTTGATTTTCTAATATGATTAAGTTTTGTGCTTGCTGTGTTTCACCATTCACTTGAGCGTGAGCATGTTTAGGGTTAGCACCTGGCTGTTGATACGGGTTAGAATAACGGTTATCAAAAAAACGTTTTTTAGTATGCTTAGCCACTATCACACCTCCAAGGTTAAGGTAAAGTAATGCTTATTCAATAAGAGTTTTGCCTTTGACCTGAAGCCCTCATTCTTTCTTGAGGGTGAGTATTAATCGTTCCATTTGCTCGTTTAGATGCATACTCAGCTTTCGCACGTGGTTCTCCTTCGAACTTTTGGTTGTTTTGATTTGGAAATCCTGTCGTTTTATTTCTTACCAAATCTCTCCGCCTCCTAAGTGTAGATGTGTTCAGGAACACATTATTAGTATGAGAAGATACACGGGGCATATGTATGTGTAGAAATGGGAATTTGCGGATAAACAAATAATAGACGGTTATCTTTTTTCTACTAATTCCGACAACAGCTTGGGGAAGGGTCAGATGTGACAACTTTTTTTGAAAGTGTGTAGTCTGACCCTTTTAGAAGTCTAGCTTAGTATGTCATCATGTTTAATTTTTTTCTAAGCTTTTGATCACTAAATACCCATCCTGTATATGAGCTTATTATATTTAAGTCTAAATCAAGCTGAACAACTGCGACGAATGGGTAATGTCCTTTGCTACGATAGCGTAAATCAATAAATTTCACTTCATAATAATCATCAAATTCATTGATTACCCAACGATAAATGGGCGAGAATGATAAAAATGCTGATAAGTTTTCATCTTTTTTAGCAGCATCAATGATCGGTGAATTAGGAACAGGTTGCTTTTCATATTTATCATGTAAAATAATATCATCATCCATAGCTCTTGCTACATAAAAGTTATTTTTTGTAGCTATAGCCAAATGCCATTGATTAAATTTAAAGGTAGGAGATATGGTTATACTTTCGACATCTTTATGATGTTTTAAAATTGATTTAGTAATTTGTCGCTGTTTAACTAGTCGTATCACATAGTAGATAGCAATTATCATATACATTGTCAAAAAAGTATAACCTGGATATGCACCTAGCTTCCATACAAAAATACCAAGAATATGCATAATGAAAATAAAAGGGTCGAAGGTATTTATTACGCCTAGAGCAACCCATTTTTTTGTAAAAGGTCGCAGAGCTTGTGTCCCATAAGCATTAAAAATGTCGACAAAAACATGGAGGATTACAGCTAGAAACGTCCAAATCCATATATGTAGCACATTCCCACTAGGAAATATAAAATATAAAACGAAAGTGATCAACAAAGGCCATAGTAATACCGCAGGAATAGAATGTGTAATACCTCGGTGATTTCGAATGTATTTTGCATTGTTAAATTTCAATATTGTATCTAGATCTGGTGCAAGTGAGCCAACAATAGCTCCTATCATGATGCCTTGTGCAGTTATTGAATCAGCTCCTGCTATCGGATCAAGTGTTGCTAAACCACCGATAGCAATACCCATAACTATATGTGTTCCAGTATCCAATCTTGATCCTCCTTAATGGAATATTATATGGCATTTGAGCGTTTTTGGAGAACAGAAGAACATATCAATACAAACATATTGGGTTTTGCTCTATTCTTATTTAATGTAACCAAATACCAAGATTTCTAAAGGGGTTTTTTTAATGGAAGAAAGCTTAAAGATGTTTATTGAGTATCCTATAAATGATCTCCATATTTATCAATATGAACAAGTTATGGAAGATGTGTTATTCTTTCTAACAGAATTTGAAGCAGCAAAGATTGAATGGTATAGAACTTCTAGCGGTTATATTGAATCATTTTATCTTCCTACAAGATCTCATTATTTTGCACTTCGAAAGGTTCGTAAGCAAAAAAATCATTCTATTTTTGGTCAATTTGAGAACTTTGTCGATGGTGGATTAAAAAACATACACAGTTGGGCTATTGTTAGCTAGGTATCAATTTCATCTTAAGTGTAACATCTAGGAGGTATATCGTGAAATATTATGACAATATTTTAGAAAACTTTAACATTGAACAATTTCAAGATGATCTACTTTATTGGTTTGCAAAGGAACAGCGTCAGTTACCTTGGAGAAAGGATCAAAATCCTTATAAAGTATGGGTATCGGAAATCATGTTACAACAAACGAGAGTTGACACTGTAATCCCATATTTTAAACGATTTATTGATAAGTTTCCTACGATTGAAGTGCTAGCAGAAGCGAATGAAGATGAAGTGTTAAAAGCTTGGGAAGGACTTGGCTATTATTCACGAGTACGTAACCTACATACTGCAGTAAAAGAAGTGAATGAGAAATATAATGGCGTCGTTCCAAATAAACCTGAAGAAATATCAAAGCTAAAGGGGATAGGACCATATACGAAAGGTGCTATATTAAGTATCGCCTATGGTATACCAGAGCCTGCAGTAGATGGAAATGTAATGCGGGTATTATCAAGGATTTTGTCTATTTGGGAGGATATAGCTAAAACTAGCACGAGAAAAATATTTGAAGAAATAATTAGAGATTTGATCTCAAAGGAGAATCCATCACACTTCAATCAAGCTTTAATGGAGCTAGGAGCATTGATTTGTGTACCAGGAAAGCCAGCTTGTTTATTATGTCCAGTTCGGGAGCATTGTCAAGCAACAGCTGAAGGTGTACAAAGTGACCTTCCAGTTAAAAGCAAAAAGAAACCACCTAAACGTAAATCGATGGTAGCGGTTGTGTTAACAACGAAGGATGGCAAAATATTGATTCATAAACGTCCGAAAACGGGTCTTTTGGCTAACTTATGGGAATTTCCAAATTGTGAGCTGTTTACAGACTTAGGGACAGCAAAAGAACAAATAAAAGCCTTTGTTGAGAGTGAGTATAAGGTGAATTGTAAAATAGGTAGTCAAATAACAACTATTGAACATGTTTTCACACATCTTATATGGAACATTACTGTATATCAAGGAGAGATCATTGAGAATGTGGATAAGACACTAGATTGTGAAATTGTAACAAATGAAGAAATGGAGAAATACGCTTTTCCTGTTTCACATCAACGTATATATGAACAATTTAAAATGTTAAGGTAAGCTTCTACTATTCGAGTTAAGAATGTTATACTCCTCCTCTTGACTCGATCTCTTCAATAATCTCTCTATGGATTGTTTGACCTTCCACATTTAAATATGGTGTTATTTGCTGTAGCGAATGATGAAAAAAAGACAATTCTTCGTTCTTCCATTTGTTTTTTGCCATCATTGATAACTCTGTTAGATCACGACCTGTATACATGTTATTCACCCCTTTTTTCCGCGTTATTTCTCCCTTTGTTATTTTTACTTTTCTTATAATTAATTATACTGAATTCTAGAAGTTGTTCATCTGAATCAATGATGTGATAAAATATTCATCAGAATGTGAATGAAGGAAAAGGAGCTTGATTTAATTGGCAGAAAAAGTAGCACTCGTTACAGGAAGCAGTAAAGGGATTGGCAAGTCGATTGCACTTGAGCTAGCGCAAAAAGGATATCATATTGTAATTAATTATAACCGAAGCAAAAGTGCTGCTCTCGAAGTAGCAAAGGAGATAGAATCTCTAGGCAGAAAAGCATTGCTTATAAAGGCTAATGTAGGGAGTATTGAAAAAATAAATGACATGTTCAGTGCGATTGATGACACATTTGGCAGGCTTGATATATTCGTAAATAATGCTGCATCAGGTGTGCAACGTCCTGTCATGGAGCTAAAAGAGTCTCATTGGGATTGGACAATGGATATTAATAGTAAAGCATTATTATTTTGTGCTCAACAAGCCGCCAACCTGATGGAGAAAAATGGCGGTGGAAAAATTGTTAGCATTAGCTCATTAGGGTCAATAAGATATTTGGAGAATTATACAGCAGTTGGAGTGTCGAAAGCTGCTTTAGAGGCTTTAACACGATACTTAGCTGTTGAATTATCTTCTAAAAACATTATAGTCAATGCAGTTTCAGGTGGGGCTGTTGACACTGATGCACTAAAGCATTTTCCTAACAGAAACGACATGTTAGAGGATGCCCGTAAACATACACCAGCTGGTCGAATGGTAGAAGTAGAAGATATTGTGAAAACAGTATTATTTTTAGTGTCTGATGATGCACAGATGATACGTGGCCAAACGATTATAGTTGATGGAGGAAGATCATTGCTCGTTTAGAATATGAAAAATATCATTTTTTTTGGATAGTCCTTTCACCTTCTGGTTACATTATATGTCGTGGAGGTGATTAATAGTGGCAAAAAACCAAAATCAACAGCCTAACAAAACAGCTTCTGGAACGAATATTCAACAGGTAAAGCAACAAAACGCGCAAGCTGGACAGTACGGAACAGAATTTGCGGGTGAAACGAATGCTCAAGAAGTGAAACAACAAAATCAACAAGCAGAAGCGCAAAAAAATCAAAATAACCAAAATAACCAAAATAACCAACAATACTAAGAATCACCAACAGGCACTTCTTATTCACGCATAAGAAGTGCCTTTTTAATCGAATAGCTTTTAATATCAAAAAAGAATAAATCATATTTCTATAAACTCATGCGTCCCTTATGGGTAAATTTGCTATTCACTCAAAAAGGAATGTGAAATTTAGCATATTACACCCTGCTCCTATCCATAGAATTTGGACTTATTATGAGAGGAATTGACAGTATGAGAGCTTTTATTAAGTTCAATTGTTTTAAATTCTCAATTGAACCGTTATAATAAGAGAAACAGGAAATAATTCTTTGGTAACATTTTGAAAAAAATTTAGGTTCAATAGTTTCCAAAGCGTCCAATGAAAGTAGGGGAGAAAGATGGGTTTTCCCATGGAAGGAGACAAAATACAAATACATAGCTACAAACATGATGGACATATTCATCGAATTTGGGAAGAAACCACAGTTTTAAAAGGGACGAAAAACTTGGTTATAGGTGGAAATGATCGGACGATGGTTATTGAATCTGATGGTCGAACATGGATAACGAGAGAACCAGCAATTTGCTACTTCCACGCCAAACATTGGTTTAATGTGATAGGTATGCTAAGGGAAGATGGGGTATATTTCTATTGCAATATTAGCTCTCCTTTTGTATGGGATAAGGAAGCTATAAAATACATTGATTATGATCTGGATATAAAAGTATTCCCAGATATGACGTATGTACTTTTAGATGAGGATGAATATGAGCAACACCGCAATCAAATGAACTACCCTGAAGTAATTGATCGCATTTTGAAAATGAATGTTGAACAATTAGTTCATTGGATTCGACAAAGAAAAGGTCCTTTTTCGCCTGATTTTATAGACATGTGGTATGAGCGTTTTTTAACATTTCGGGGATAATTCTTACATAAAAGTTCTCATTTGTATCATACCTCTTTACGTAAACTTTATGGCTATGATAACTAAATGAGAACACCAAAAAATGAGTTTTTCAGTTGGTATCGTTTTTAGACAAGAAATGCACGAACATTTGAATTATTTGTATTTATTCCTTGATAAGATAGAACAGCTTTATTAAATGTACGATAGTGAGGTCAAGTTGAGTAATCTTCACTTGATCATTTTTATGTAGCTTAGACAAGTTCACCATTTTGAGGTGTTTATTTGAATAATATTACGAGATATTTACGGTTTGTCAAACCGTATAAATGGCATGTAATAGGAACGGTTTTAATTGGCATTATTAAATTTTCTATACCTTTAATTATTCCGCTGTTATTAAAATACGTAATAGATGATGTTATAGGTAATCCAAATTTAACAACAGACTCTAAAACTGAAAAGTTAATGACGATTATGGGGATTATGTTCATTATTTTTGTACTTGTTCGTCCCCCGGTTGAATATTTTCGTCAATATTTCGCCCAATGGACAGCTAGTAAAGTATTATTTGATATTCGTAGCAACCTCTATCAACATATGCAAAAACTAGGGCTTTCATATTATGCGAACACTCGAGCTGGCGAAGTAATTTCACGAGTGATTAATGATGTGGAGCAAACAAAATCCTTTGTTATTACCGGCTTAATGAATTTATGGCTCGATATGGGAACCATAGTTATAGCCATTATTATAATGTTTACAATGGATGTGAAGCTAACGCTTGTTTCTATCATTTTACTGCCACTATTTGCGGTATCTGTCAAATT
This sequence comes from Bacillus sp. SM2101, assembly GCF_018588585.1. Classification (NCBI taxonomy): domain Bacteria; kingdom Bacillati; phylum Bacillota; class Bacilli; order Caryophanales; family Bacillaceae; genus Bacillus; species Bacillus sp. SM2101. The sequence continues at coordinate 34,416 of NZ_JAEUFG010000002.1, read as the reverse complement.
CTTTTTTGGGCGTCTTCGTTCATTAACACGACAACGTTCACAAGCATTGGCTCAAGTTCAAGGACATTTACATGAACGTGTTCAAGGAATGCCAGTAATCAAAAGTTTTGCAATTGAGGATTATGAACAAAAGCAATTTGATCATCATAATAATCATTTTTTAACAAAGGCATTACAACATACAAGTTGGAATGCAAAGGCATTTTCTATAGTGAATACAATTACAGATATATCACCACTTATTGTAATTAGCTATGCAGGTTATGGAGTCATTCAAGGAAGTCTTTCAGTCGGAACGATGATTGCGTTTGTTGGGTATATAGATCGTTTATATAATCCGTTAAGGAGATTAGTTAATTCGTCAACGACTCTTACTCAAGCATTTGCCTCTATGGACCGTGTATTTGAGTTTATGGATGAGAAATACGATATTACCGACCGCCGAGATGCAATAGAATGTAAAGATGTGAAAGGGGAAGTAGCTTTTTCTTCTGTCTCTTTTAAATATAGTGAAAGTGAAGCTCCTGTCATTAATCAATTTTCTTTACATGTCAATAGAGGTGAGACGGTTGCATTTGTAGGGATGAGTGGTGGTGGAAAATCGACTCTTGTAAGTCTACTTCCACGCTTTTATGATATAACATCAGGCTCAATTAAATTAGATGGTGTAGATATTCGTGATTACAAGGTTCGTTCATTAAGAAATCATATTGGGATGGTATTGCAGGATAGTATTTTATTTAGTGAATCTGTGAAAATGAATATATTATTAGGGAAGCCAGATGCTACTGATGAAGAGGTGATTGCAGCAGCAAAAGCAGCAAATGCCCACGAGTTTATTTTAAATTTATCTGAAGGTTATGATACAAAAGTAGGTGAACGCGGAGTTAAGCTATCAGGGGGACAAAAGCAAAGAGTTGCAATCGCACGTGTCTTCCTAAAAAATCCGCCACTACTAGTGTTAGACGAAGCAACTTCTGCATTAGATTTGGAGAGTGAGCACCTTATACAAGAGGCGTTAGAACAACTTGCGAAGGAAAGAACGACGTTTATCGTTGCTCACCGTTTGTCGACTATTACTCATGCAGATAAAATAGTTGTTATTGAACATGGTCAAATTGTTGAGGTAGGTACTCATCATGAATTAATGAACAAAAAAGGTAGCTACTATCAATTGTTTACTGTACAACAGCTTGATCAAGAAGAAATGGCATAGGACACACGTTGTTCTATGTTTTTTTGTTGTCTACTTCAGTGCCTGTTAATTATAGTTTATTCATTCTCATTTAGGAAAAAAGTAACAAAGTACCGATGATTGTAGGGTGATGAAAGAGTTATAAGGCATACTCTTATGTAATAAAGAATGTGAAATGGACAAAAAAGTATAATAATGCTTCTCAACTTTATCTCGTTAAAGGGGAAGATGAAAGTGAAACATTCGGAAAATTTAGTATTGTAATAATATAAAATGAATGGCATAATGATACATATATTTATTTTAACTAGTATAATAATTTTGAATTAATAATATGTTTTGAGAGGGGTATTTTTTTGCGAAAACGTCCAATTCTCGAAGTGAAAGGGTTAAGAACGTCCTTTTTTACTGATAGTGGAGAAATTCCTGCAGTTGACGACATAGATTTTCACCTTCAAGAGGGAGAAATGTTAGGAATAGTCGGTGAATCCGGCTGTGGAAAAAGTGTTACCTCTCTATCGATAATGGGGTTGATTCCAAAACCTCCGGGGAAAATAGTTGCAGGTGAAATTTTATATAATGATGAAGACTTAACAAAGTCTTCGGAAAAAAGAATGCGTGATATTAGAGGAAATGATATAGCGATGATTTTTCAAGAGCCAATGACCTCGCTTAATCCACTATTCACGATAGGGCAGCAATTAGTAGAAGCATTACGAATACATACTGACTTAGATAGAAAAAAAGCACGGCAGCGTGCTATTGAAATATTAAATTTAGTAGGTCTCCCACGGGCTGAAGAATTAATAAATGACTATCCTCATCAGTTATCTGGTGGTATGAGGCAGAGGGTAATGATAGCAATGGCGATGCTATGTGATCCAAAAATTCTTATAGCTGATGAGCCTACAACTGCACTTGATGTTACGATTCAAGCACAAATTTTGCGACTGATGAAAGAGTTAAATAAAAAAATGAATACTGCGGTCATGTTAATCACCCACGATTTGGGCGTGGTTGCGGAAGTTTGTGAACGGGTTGTTGTTATGTATGCAGGTAAGATTGTAGAAGAAGGCGACGTTAAAACAATTTTCAAAAATCCTAAACATCCATATACTGTTGGATTAATCAAATCTGTTCCTGATATTCGTCATAAAGCAGAACGTCTTTATTCAATACCCGGGAATGTACCTAAACCAGGCTCTATTAATCAAGGCTGTCGTTTTGCTGAACGATGCTCTCATGCAATGGAACGTTGCTTCACAGAAACACCTCCACTCTATCAATCAGATGAAATTGGGCACCGAGTACGTTGCTTTTTACATGATGAAAAGGAGGTAGACAGCTATGACAGAACAGTTACTACAAGTTAAAGAATTAACGAAGCACTTTCCGATTAATGGAGGAGTGTTAAATAAAAAAATAGGTGAAGTGAAAGCTGTTGACGGTGTATCTTTTTACGTTAAAAAGGGAGAGACCTTAGGTTTAGTTGGTGAAAGTGGTTGTGGGAAATCGACAACTGGTAGAACGATACTTCGACTATTAGAACCGACTGAAGGCCAAGTGTTATTTGAGAATAAGGACATCACACGCCTTTCAAAAAAAGACTTAAGAAAAATAAGGCGCGACATGCAAATGGTATTTCAAGATCCATTTGCATCGCTAAATCCACGTCATACTGTGGAAAAAATACTAGAAGAACCACTGATTGTTCACGGTATCGGAACGAAAGAGGAACGGAAAAAAAGAGTACAAGAAATGCTTGAAGTAGTTGGACTAAGCAGCTATCATGCAAAGCGCTATCCACATCAATTTAGTGGAGGTCAACGTCAAAGAATTGGTATTGCGAGAGCACTAATGACAAAACCAAAGCTTATCATTGCTGATGAGCCAGTATCTGCACTTGATGTATCTATTCAATCGCAAGTACTTAATCTTCTTGAAGATTTACAAAAGGAGTTTGACTTAACATATTTATTTATTGCCCATGATCTAGGTGTTGTCAGGCATATTAGCGATCGTGTTGGTGTAATGTATCTCGGTAGATTAGTAGAGTTAGCAGATAGTGAAGAACTTTACAATAATACGCTACACCCTTACACGAAAGCTTTACTATCTGCTGTGCCAATACCTGACCCTGATTTCCAAATGGAAACAGAGGTGTTGTCAGGTGATATACCGAGTCCATCAAATCCTCCTAAAGGATGTGCTTTTCACACGAGGTGTAGTGAATGCATGGATATTTGTAAGTCAAAAAGACCTGAATTAAAGGAAGTTGAAACGGGTCATTATGTTGCTTGCCATTTATTTGAATAGTGAGCAGTATTGATGATAAATAACAATTATTACAAGGGGGAAAAGTGGGGAATGAAGAGAAAAAATCTATTTATGACATTCATATTTATACTTATGCTGTCACTTGTCGTTGCTGCCTGTGGTAAATCAGAAGATACGAGCTCAGGTGAAGATGTAGAAGAGACAGAGCAAGAGCAAACAGAAGAAGAAGCTACAGAGCCTGAAGAGGAAGCAAAGCCAAAAGAGCTTGTCTTCGGACGTGGTGGTGACTCAGTAGACTTAGATCCTGCAATCGTTACAGATGGAGAATCTATGAAGGTTGCAAAAAATATTTATGATACGTTAGTAGAATATGGTGATCAAGATACAACTATTCACAAATCATTAGCTGAAGATTGGGAGATATCTGATGATGGTTTAGTTTATACGTTTAAGTTACAACAAGGTGTTAAATTCCATGATGGTACTGATTTTAATGCTGATGCTGTTGTATATAACTTTGAACGCTGGGCAAATGGAAGCAAAGATTCATTCTACTACTACGGCTCAATGTTCGGTGGCTTCGCAGGTGAAGAAGGTCACGTCATTAGTGAAGTAGTAGCTGAAGACGAATATACAGTGAAATTTACATTAACTGTACCACAGTCACCATTCTTGAAGAACTTAGCAATGACACCATTTAGTATTGCAAGTCCTTCAGCAATTGAAGAGTTTGGTGACAACTTCACAGAAAACCCTGTAGGTACAGGTCCATTTGTCTTTAAAGAATGGAAGCGTGATGAGCGTATCGTTCTTGAAAAAAATACAGATTATTGGTTAGCGAACTACCCATTATTAGATAAAGTTACATTCCTGGCAATTCCTGATAATGCTGCAAGATTTAATGCATTACAAAGCGGTGAAATTGATTTAATGGACGGAATAAATCCTTCAGATGTGGACTTAGCTGCAAATAATGGAGATTTACAAGTGTTTGAACGTCCTTCAATGAACGTTGGCTACTTAGGTTTAACGAGTACGAGAGGACCATTACAAGAGAAACTCGTTCGACAAGCATTAAATCATGCTGTTGATAAAGAAGCATTGATTGGAGCATTTTATGCTGGCCAAGCAGAACCAGCGAAAAACCCAATGCCTCCTAGTATTTCAGGTTATAATGATGACATTGAAGATTATCCATACGATTTAGACAGAGCTAAAGAATTACTTGCAGAAGCAGGATACCCTGATGGCTTTGAAATGGAATTATGGGCAATGCCAGTACCAAGACCATATATGCCAGAAGGACAAAAGGTTGCTGAAGTATTACAAGCAGAATTTGCAAAAATTGGTGTGAAAGCTGAGATTGTTACTTTTGATTGGGGTACTTATTTAGATAAAGCTCGTTTAGGGGAAGCAGATACATTCTTATTAGGATGGACTGGTGATAACGGAGATGCTGATAACTTCTTAAATGTATTATTAAGTGGAGGTAGCATCGGAAGTAATAACTATTCATACTACGATAATGCTGAAGTAAATGAGCTGTTAAAAGAGGCACAAACGACAGCTGATGAAGATACTCGAAATGACTTATATAAACAAGCACAAGAAATTATTAAAGATGACGCACCTTGGATTCCACTCGTTCATTCTAAACCTATGTTAGCAGGTAAAGAAAATATTACTGGGTTTTTACCACACCCAACTGGATCTGATAAACTAACGAAGGTTGATTTTAAATAACGACTATTGGAAGGAGAGTGTAAAAGCTCTCCTTTCTTATCTATTTGTATTGATTAGTTTGTAAGAAAGAGGTGAACATATTGCTATCATATACCATTCGCCGTATATTGATGCTCATACCCGTTTTGTTAGGTATGTCGCTAATTGTCTTTGTAATGCTACGTGCGATTCCAGGCGACCCTGCTCAAATTATATTAGGTCAGCTTGCGACGAAGGAAGCGATTGAAGCACTAACGATAAAGCTTGGTTTAGATCAACCATGGTATATTCAATATTTTTCTTATTTAGGTAATTTGTTAACTGGCGACTTAGGGGAATCAATTACGACGAGTCAACCAATTAATGAGGAAATATGGCCTTATCTTGCAGCAACTATTGAACTTTCATTTGCTGCGATGCTTATTGCTATTATTCTTGGTGTTAATGCTGGAATTATTAGTGCTTGGTTTCAAAATTCTTGGTTTGACTATATTGCGATGTTATTAGCCTTAATAGGCATTTCGATGCCAATATTTTGGCTTGGGTTAATGGAGCAATGGGTGTTTGCAGTGCAATTAGAATGGCTACCGACAACTGGGAGAGAATCAGTTCGTGACCCAGTTGAACCTATAACGCACTTATTTATAGTAGATACATTACTACAAGGTAGAACTGATCAATTTGTAGATGTTATTAAGCATCTTGTAATGCCAAGCTTGGCACTAGCAACGATACCGATGGCAATTATTGCTCGGATCACACGATCAAGTATGTTGGAAGTTATGCGCTCTGATTATGTTCGTACAGCGCGAGCAAAGGGAGTACGAATGTTTTGGGTCGTTTATAAACATTCCTTGAAAAATGCTGTTATCCCAGTTTTAACAATTATTGGTTTGCAAACAGGACTGTTATTAGGTGGAGCCATTTTAACAGAGACGATTTTTAGCTGGCCTGGTATCGGAAGATACATAGTTGATGCAATTTTTGCTCGGGACTATCCTGTTGTTCAATCTGGAATGTTAATTGTTGCTACTATCTTTGTGCTGATTAATTTAATTATTGATCTTTTATATTCAGCTATAGATCCACGCATTAAGTATGACACAAAGTAACAGGAGGGGAAAATGGCGGAACTTGCGAGGGAGAAATCCCCTTTAAAACAAACAGATACGAAAGAAGATATATCATCTCCATGGAGAGATGCATGGAAAAACTTTAAGAAAAATAAACTTGCGGTAGTCGGTATGTTTATCATTTTATTCTTTGTTATTGTGGCATTAATCGCACCTTACATCGCACCGTATGATTATGCTGAACAAAACATTGTTAACCGTTTGCAGCCACCATCTAGTGAGCATTGGTTAGGTACTGATGACTTTGGCAGAGATATATTTTCCCGAATTATTTTTGGAGCTAGAATCTCTTTAACTGTAGGTTTCTTTGCTGTATTAGGTTCTGTTGTAGTTGGTACATTACTAGGTGTTATCGCTGGATACTATGGTCGTTGGGTAGATGTTATTATTTCAAGAATATTTGACATTATGCTTGCTTTTCCAAGTATGCTACTCGCGATTGGAATCGTTGCTGTATTAGGTCCATCACTTAGGAATGCATTAATTGCAATTGCGGTCATCAATATACCTATATTTGGCCGATTAATTCGCTCAAAAGTACTTAGTGTAAAACAGGAAGAGTATATCGTAGCTTCAAAGGCTATTGGCATGAGTGACTCGAGAATACTATTACATCATATTTTGCCAAATAGTATGGCTCCAATTATCGTTCAAGGAACACTTGCTGTTGCCACAGCAATTATTGAAGCAGCAGCACTAGGGTTTTTAGGGCTAGGTGCACAACCTCCTGAACCAGAATGGGGGAAAATGCTTGCAGATTCAAAAAATTATTTAATACAAGCCCCATGGACGATGATATTCCCTGGACTTGCCATTATGCTTACTGTATTAGGGTTCAATTTAATGGGCGATGGTCTTCGGGACGCTTTAGATCCAAAAATGAAAACGTAAAAACAGCTAACCTCATTTGTTAGCTGTTTTTTATTAATAAGGGATGATTACTAAAGGTAAGGTCGTAAAGAAAGTAGCCAAGGAGGTAATAAGGCAATTTTCCGGTCAACTAGTATATGCTTCCGATACACCCCAGTTGTTTTGCACAGTTCTTACATATCTTCTTTATTAGCAATTTGAAATTCATTCTCATCCTTATGATATTGTTGGAAACTATCAATGAGATGATCAAGGTGCAGTAGTTGTTCATAATAGTCAATAATTACACCAATTAAAGGTAACACTTGATAATGATTTAAATGATCATTAATATTTTGTGCATTGAAATCTTTAATAAATGATTGTAACAGAAAATATCTTCCGTTGTGTGCTTCCTTTTTTGCATCCTCAGTTGGTTGACTCTTTATTTTTCCGATAAATTTTAATAGAATCTGTTCATGAAAACCTAATAAGCAATCGAGTTCAGATATAATCATAGATTGGAATTCTTTTGGCATATGGCGTAACTCATTTTCTAGTCGGTGTAATAGCTTTAATGTGTCAAGCGACCGATTTGTTACGATAATCATTTGCCTAAATAGTACAAGTTTCCTTGTTTTTACATATTTATGTTTTCTCAAGTAGATTCTTTCTTCTTTATATAATAAATACATTTGATCAAGTTTTATCATATTATCTTTTAATTTATTTATATCGTTTTTTAAGAACCCATGTTCAGAGGCATTTCTTGTACTCATTCGGATCCATTTTATAATTTCATTAGTATTTTCAACTATATTATAGTAAAGCTTTGTTTCATATTTAGGTGGTAAAAAAATTAAATTTACGAAAAAAGCTGATAGTATTCCTAGCATAATTGTCGAAAATCGTATGAATGAAAATTGAATAAAGTTGTCAGTTGGACTTGCCATAATAGCGATAACTGTAACCAATGATATAGAAATTGTTTTTTCTAGGTTAAGCTTTAAATTAATAGCAATTACGATAATGGCAGTTAATCCAATAATAAAAGGGTCGTTACCAAAAATCAGTACGAAGATCACAGCAATAATTGCCCCTATAATATTTGCTTGAGCTTGTTCAATGATAGATAAATATGACCGATATATTGAAGGCTGTATTGCAAAAACAGCTGAAATCCCAGCAAACACAGGGGAAGGCAGGTTCAACATATGAGCCAAAAATAATGCAAGAGCTATTGCAATTCCCGTTTTTAACATTCGGGCACCGAGTTTCATTTTTTAAAATGTCCTTTCATTTAGGCTAAGTAAAAAAATAACGTACAACAGATTTCTAATAATCTATACTTGTTTTTACTAAGCCTAGCAAAATGTAAATAATAATGTACTATACAATGATTATGATTTATTGGCAAGAGATAGAATGTGTCAATCGATTTTAATTATTTGTAAAGGTGAACATTAGTATAGTGAGAAAAGGTGGGTAAACATTGTATAAGTTTGTGTTTCTCTGTTATACAAAAATGTACCCTATAAGGAGACTTTTTTAAAGTGTCTACTCTATAGGGTACATTTTAAAGAATGCGGGGCTTAAATTAGGTTTTGAAAACTTGTTTTTACTTAATGAATTCCAGAACTAAATGATTTTATTATTCAGTTGATACTGAAGGGTCAGCTTGTTCTTTTGATGGAATCAATTGTAAAAAGTTATTTTCAAGATCTTCAAGTAATACATTTAATTCCTGTATTTCATCAGACTGATCTGTTTCACTAAGTGCTTCAATATATTTGTTAAGTAGCTCTTTGACATCGTCAATGCCTTTACTACTTAATGGTTCTATAGAAACTTTGGCGCCTTTTGCAATTCTTTTCATAATAGCTTCTTTCGTAAGGCCCATTTCAGGCTGATGTCTTAAATAAACTACTCCACCGGTCATACCTGCACAAATCCAAGGGCCTGGATCACCTAAGACGAGTCCGCGACCGTTAGTCATATATTCAAAAGCAAATCCTTTAATATTTGCATGAACACCTATATTGCCATGTTCTTTATCTGAAATAGGCGTTGTTACTTTTCCGCCAATGATCATATCTGCACCAGATAAACGAATTCCTGCACGAGCATCCGCATTACCTTGGGCAATGAGTAAGCCTTTTTGTGCTCCATAACCGAAGCCCTTTCCAACAGCACCATTATAGTATTTTCCATCTTTTCCTTTAGATTTTAGGATTGAGATATTACCACCAAAGGAAGTTTTTCCAATGCCGTCCTGTGCGCCACCATCAACTTGGATATTAATACCGCTGCTGTTATATGCACCTAAACCATTTCCAGGGATGGATCCGTTTTTATATTTTAATGTTACATCTGGAAGTTGTTCATATGAGCCATCGAGACGTCCACGTACACGGTGACATGACACGCGACTTCCAAGAATGCGTTGTTCTGCCGTTACGGTCGTAAATTCTCGAGAACGATGTAAGTCTTCTACTTTGTCATCTAAATACTCTGCACCTACAGCTGTAGCTAATTGCTTTTCTGCTTTTTCAACTGTTGTATCTCGATAAGAAAATTGTTCAACATCAAGTGTTGATAATAAGCGTGATAGGTCCATTGCATCAATCCCGTGAACCTGTTCAAGTAAATCAGATCTACCTACAATATCTTGTAAATTAGTCATGCCTAATGAAGCGGTTAGAGCTTTCAGTTCCTTGCCAAAAGCAGTAAATAAATTTTCAAGTCCTTGTACTGCAGCATCAAATTGTCTAGGAACGAATCTGCGGAGTCCATGCTCTTTCGCCTGAGCTTCTGATTCGATTTGCGTCGCAATTCCAACGTGACAAGAATCTAGATGACATCCTCTACATGTCGTACATCCAATCGCAATCATAGATAGGGTTCCAAAACCAATTCTGTTTGCGCCGAGTAGCATTATTTTCAAACAGTCTTTTGCGCTCTTTATACCACCGTCAGCCCAAAGTTCAACTTTGTTTCGTAAACCAGCTTCTAATAATGCGTTATGTGCGGCCTTTACACCAATCTCTACAGGAAGGCCTACGTGTTGTAAAGCATGAATTCTTGCAGCACCCGTACCACCATCAAAACCGCTAAGTGTTATAATATCTGCTCCAGCCTTTGCTATGCCAACTGCAATCGTTCCGATATTAGGGACAACAGGTACTTTCACTATAACTTTTGCTTGGTCATTAGCGGTTTTCAGTTCTGAAATCATTTGTGCTAAATCTTCAATAGAATATATATCATGATTATTAGACGGCGATATTAAATCAGAACCAATCGTCGCGTTTCGTGCTTCTGCAATTTTGGCAGTTACTTTTGATCCAGGAAGATGTCCACCTTCACCAGGCTTAGCACCTTGACCTATCTTAATTTCTAATAAATTCGATGAGTTTAACAGCTCAGCGTTTACTCCAAATCGTCCAGATGCTACTTGCTGCCCACGAGTATGAGGGTATTTTCCAAGCATATCTTTAATTTCTCCACCCTCACCATTAAGGCTGACCATATTTAAACGATTGGCTGCTTCTGCGTATGCTCTAAAAGCAATTTCATTTTGTGATCCGAATGACATTGATGCGATGACAAATGGTAGATCATGATTTGCTACACTAATGTCAACTTTTTCAGCAGGTACTTGTTTTTCCGTCTGCTTCAATTCTGTTAAATGACGTATTGTCGTTGGGTTAGCTCCTTCTTGTTCAGAAAGTTTTTCTCGGTATAAATCATATGAACCTGTCTTTGCAACATCGCTAATGGCTTTCCATAAACGTGGGAACAAATGAAAAGTTTTTCCAGGACGCGCGCTTTCGTTTTCAAAATCTTGTGCTCTTGTAATTGCATCATTTTTAAGAGATGCAAAATTATGTTTCAATTCGTTTGATCCGAAAAAGTTTACAACGTTTAATGTACTTGCCACTTCATCATGTAATCCAATCGCTGAGAAGAGCCTGCCATATCCACGGAGCTCGTGTATGCCGATCGTAGATATTACCTTTTCTAAACCTTTATTTAATGAATTAAATAGGTTTTGGGTTTTCATAGTTGTGTCATCAGCAACAGTAGCAAATAATAAATACGGACTAATAACATTAGCTCCAAGTCCATAAGCTACTATAATATCATGTAATGATCGGATCGCCCCAGAGCGTAATAGTACAGAACAATGTCGTCGTAATTGTTTCTTAACTAAAGCTTGATCAATTGCAGAAGTAATGAGCAAAGGATCAATCCATAATTTCCCGTCACTATGTGCTTGTGCATCGTCGATAATAATGATAGCTTTTCCGTTATTTACAGCTTCACATGCCTCTTCTACAAGACGATTTAACGCGGTTGGAATCGTTTCATGTTCCTCATAAATTGCTGGTATAAAATGGGTAAGTTTATGATTGCTGAATGTTTGCACTAATTGATCGTAAGATGGTTGACTTAGGTCATTAGCACATGTATTTCCAATGCCACCTTCTAAAAGAATTGGAGATATAAGTTCAACAGCATAACTATCCTCGCTGTTATCAAATAGAGATGGCCTTTTGCCGACAATGGTTCTAGTTGAAAAATGTTCAGTTTCTCTATCACGATCTATTGCTGGGTTTGTTACAACAGCGACACTTTCCTTAATAAAATCTGCAATATTTTTTCTAGAGCTATTAATTGCTGCAAGAGGTGCATCGTGGCCTAGAGAACGAATCGGTTCCGCTCCTTTTTCCGCCATTTGTTCAAGCAGTTGAATATGCTCTCTATCCCAACCAAATGCAGCATATTGACGGTTATGAACTTTAGTTTCGTTAGAGATCATTACTTGTTTTTCGTACGATGGATAAGTTAAACGTTCTCTATAGTTTGTAATGTCGCATCTACTATTAAATCTATTGTATACCTCTTCTTGGTACTTATCATATTCATATAGTTTTATATAATTGTCTTCTCCCCATTTTAAGCCGACTTTTTCACCCGGAGAAAGTGGTTTCGGTTCAGCAACAAATTCACTTGCAGGAATGATGCCCTGTTCAGAAGCAAAAAGATAACTAGTTTCAGTTTCTACTTGCCATAATGGGCGTAATCCTAGTGAATCGACACTAAAAACAGCTTCGTCATTATATCTAGAAATAATTCCCGCAGGCCCCTGAGCGAAATGTCCCCAAGCTTCTCGAATGTAAGTATACAAATCTTGAAGATGGTTAGGGAATGTTTTTATTTCATTAATAATTGGTGGAAATAACACATCTACTGCCTCAAACAAACTATAGCCATCTCTAGCTATGAATGTTTCTATTGTACGATTTAAATCTTGTGAATCGCTCCCACCATCCGTTAAAGGAACCCCAATCATTGTTGCTTCATCACGAAGTTTAGCAATTGTATTAATTTCTCCGTTATGCCCTAATACACTAAAAGGTTGTACTCTAAAAAAGTTGGACAGTGTATTCGTTGAATAACGGTTATGACCTAATGTCATAGTAGACGCCACTAATGGATTGGCTAAATCATCGTAGTATTTTGGTAAAATATCTCCAGCACCCATGACTTTATAAACAGCATGGTAATTACTTAGTGATGCAACATGAACATTTTCATCTTGCTCAATGTTAACTGTTAAGTCAAAAAGAGTATTACCTAAGTTATTATTTGCGTCTTCTGGTAATAAGGCTATTTGCCAAAAGATCGGATCTTGTTGTGAGGCGATAGGGCCTAAGGCTTTAGATGAAGTAACTTGATCTGATTCAAATACAATTGTCAATTCATGTTCTTGGAAGAGATGTTTAATGCTATCTTTTATTTTTTGCGTGTTATCAGATTTAGTAATGAAAAGATGACCAACGATGAAATCATGTCGACTAGCGAGTTGTGGATCTTGATTTATTTTTGTTAACTTTTCTTCCCAAAGAGCTTTTGGAATATCTATATGAATTCCAACACCATCACCTTCACCGTTAATAAATCCAGCACGGTGGTTCATAGTAACGAGAGCATTAATACATGTGTCGATATTGGCTTTTGTAGGGATTTTTTCCTTTTCAATAGCTGATACAATTCCACAAGCATCATGCTCAGCGTGTTGATAATCTTCGAATAAGCTTGGGCTCCAGTTGTTTTTCATACAAGCGGCTTTGAAGTAGGATATGGTATGTTAAAGTTAATTTTGATCACAGTTGTACCCACTTTCTAGCCGTTCACCTCCTATTTAGAATGATCTATAAAACATATTGGATAAGGTTACGAGGAATCAAATTTGGGTGAATCGTCTTAAGCAATGAGTTAGTGTTGGGTAATGAGGACAGACACTACTTACTACACCTGTTAAGAAGCTCTCACCTGTGGAAGTGAGGTCTTTACCTCTAGATCGAACAATTCAATTAAAAGTATATAAGAATACTAATATTTGAAGGGAAAATTACAGAATTTAAAACCTATTCTAACATGTTCTGTAGGAAAAATCAATTATTTATTCATAATTGTTTATACAATATACATAATACTGAATAGTCAATCAATTTTACATAAAACAACAACATTGATTTGTAAGCGTTTTCATGTGTGTGTTTCAAACAAACACTATCATTTACTATAAAATAGTGTTTGTTTGAAATGTATAATTATGCATTTTTCAATTGTTTAAATGCAGTCTCCACAGCCTTTATTGTCGTACGAATGTCTTCTTCTGTATGAGCTATTGTAATGAACCATGCTTCATACTTGGAAGGAGCAAGGTTTATGCCTTGAGCAAGCATAAGCTTGAAAAATTTAGCAAAAGTATCGCCGTTTGTCTTTTCAGCTTGTTCATAGTTTTCAATGGTTTCGTTCGTAAAATAAACAGTTAGGGCACCTTTAAGTCGGTTTATAGATATAGGTATTTCATAGGCTTTTGCGTGAGTCAAAATACTCTCTTCTAACATCGCTCCCAAGTTATCTAGCTTTTCATATACATTGTTTTGTTGTAATACTTCTAGGCAGGCAATGCCAGATAAAATTGATGCGGGGTTCCCAGCCATTGTTCCCGCTTGATACGCTGGACCGAGTGGTGCAACTTGCTCCATAATTTCAGCTCTGCCACCGTATGCTCCAATAGGCAAGCCTCCCCCGATAATTTTACCTAATGCAGTTAAATCTGGTTTTACGTTTAGTAAGTCTTGAGCACCTCCGTACATGAATCGAAATGCTGTAATAACTTCATCATAAATGACAAGACTTCCAGCTGCATGTGTTAACTCATTCACTTGTTGTAAAAAGCCAGGTTTAGGTTCTACTATTCCAAAATTCCCTACTATTGGCTCTACTAGTACTGCTGCTATTTGATCTCCCCATTTTTGAAGTGCTTCTTTAAATGGTTCTATGTCATTAAATGGTACAGTAATGACTTCTTGAGCTATACTTTTTGGAACACCTGCAGAATCTGGTGTTCCTAGTGTAGACGGTCCAGAACCTGCAGCGACGAGAACTAGATCAGAATGACCATGATAGCAGCCTGCGAATTTTATAATTTTATCACGTTTTGTATAAGCACGTGCTACTCTAATGGTGGTCATCACTGCCTCGGTCCCAGAATTAACGAATCGAACTTTCTCTAATGATGGCATAGCTTCTTTTAGCATCTTTGCAAAAGTAATTTCATGTCGTGTCGGCGTTCCATACAATACGCCATTTTCTGCAGCTGTTTTTATTGCTTCAGTAATATGTGGATGGGCATGACCTGTAATAATGGGACCGTATGCAGCTAAGTAGTCAATATATTTATTACCATCAACATCCCAAAAGTAGGCTCCATTCGCCTTCTCCATAGTTACAGGTGATCCTCCCCCCACGGCTTTGTAAGAACGAGAAGGACTATTCACACCCCCAAGAATGTGTTGTAAAGCTTCATTATGTAATTGTTTAGATTTAGTAAAATTCATAACTAACCTCCATAATAGTTAAAATATACTCGCGTTATGCTTTTCAATTGGTTAAGATTCAGTTCAGTGCATGATTCTTCGGTTCATCATGATCATTCATTCCAGGAAAAATACACCTTCATTTTTTATGGATCGCTTGCTTATCGAAGGTGAACAAAGCGCTTCCGCTTTTATATTTGTCCAGCTTCAGCGCCAATCCCCTCGAGGTCACTTCACCATTTCATTTGAAGGCAAAAAGCGCCTTCGAATGAAATGCTTCCAGTGCTTGTCGGGGATGAACGATGCGCTTCCGCTTTTATATTTGTCCAGCTCCGCCTCCTAGCCTCTCGAGTCGTTTCACCTTTTCATCAGAAGACAAAAAGCGTCTTCAGTTGAAAAGCTTCCAACGCTAGTCGAGGCTGAACAGTCGGCTCCGCTTTTATATTTGTCCAGCTCCGCCTCCTAGCCTCTCGAGTCGTTTCACCTTTTCATCAGAAGACAAAAAGCGTCTTCAGTTGAAAAGCTTCCAACGCTAGTCGAGGCTGAACAGTCGGCTCCACTTTTATTTATTATACTATCAAAATATATTTTTGGTATGCTGTATGCTTTGTATTTGTTTCATTCACAATATTTATATAAACTAGTTTTTATCGTGTGTAGTTGGAGGGAAAAAAATGAAGAATGTAATAGAAGTAGATAGACTGAACAAAGAATTTAAGTCTTTCTCAAGTCGAGCTGGGTTAAAGGGAGCGTTTCGAGATTTATTTACTCGAAATTATAAGTTAATCCATGCTGTTGATGATATATCGTTAACGATTAAAGAAGGAGAAATGGTAGGTTACATTGGAGAGAATGGTGCTGGTAAATCAACAACGATTAAAATGCTTACAGGTATTTTAACTCCATCGTCTGGAAGTGTTCGCGTGAATGGGATGAACCCTCATAAAGATCGTGAAAAATTCGTAAGAACAATCGGGGTAGTGTTTGGTCAGCGGTCACAATTATGGTGGGATATTGCGGTACAAGAATCATTTAGGTTATTAAAAAAAATATATCAAGTGTCTGATGAAGACTATAACAATCATATGGGACACGTTATTGAAACGTTAGATATTGGACCTTTGTTGGATAAGCCTGTGCGAAAGTTGTCTTTAGGTCAACGTATGCGCTGTGAACTAGCTGCAGCTCTTATCCATAACCCGCCGTTATTATTTTTAGATGAGCCTACAATTGGTTTAGATGTGTTAGTAAAGCTTAAAATTAGGAAATTCTTAAAAGAAATAAATGAAAAATATAAAACAACAATATTATTAACGACACATGATTTATCGGATATTGAAGCATTATGTGAGCGTGTTGTCATGCTTGATGAAGGGAAAATAATATATGATGGTTCATTACAAGCACTTCGATCAAATTGGGGTGATGGTAAACAAATACAGTTTCAATTTACGAAGGAAGTAAATGAAGCTGAATTATTGTCACATACTGGTGATCTAGATGTTAAGTGGCAAAATCACGAAAGAATGAATGTTTGGATTGCGAATGTCAGAGATGAAGAAATAATCATTTCAGAGCTCATTCGAAGAATTGTGGCAGTATACCAAATTAAAGATATTAATATTAATGAGGTTGCTACTGAAGAAATTATAAGAAATATATACGAAGAAGGCGTTGTTAATGGATAAATACATAGAAATGATTAGAATACGCTTCTTAATGATGCTGGCTTATAGAACAAACTATTACAGTGGGATTTTAATTTACAGTATAAATATAGGTGCATACTACTTCTTATGGACAGCAATCTATGGTGATAAGGGCGAGTTACAAGGATTGTCTGTTATACAAATGACTACGTATGTAGCGGTAGCTTGGATGGCTAGAGCTTTTTATTTTAATAATATTGACCGAGAGATTGCGATGGAGATCCGTGAAGGAAAGGTAGCGATAGAACTCATACGTCCATACAACTATTTAGGTATGAAGACGATGCAGGGATTAGGAGAAGGTTTATTTCGTTTGTTGTTTTTTTCTTTACCGGGTATGTTTATTGTAGGATTAATTTTTCCTTTTAATTTTTCTACTAGTGTATCAACATGGCTTTATTTTATTATTGCAATTGTTTTAAGCTTCATTATAAATACTCAAATAAACCTAATTACCGGAATTATGACGTTCTTTTTATTTAATAACGATGGCTTAATCCGTGCAAAAAGAGTAGTGATTGACCTTTTTTCAGGACTACTGCTACCTATTAGCTTTTATCCATTGTGGGCACAAGAAGTTATGATGTTCTTTCCGTTTCAGGCAATTAGCTATATTCCGAGTATGATATTTACTGAAGGATTCAAAGGAAATGACATCATTGAAGCACTTATGTTCCAACTTATATGGGCAATCGTATTAGTCATACCTATTAAGCTTTTATGGAATAGTGCTAAAAAGCAGCTCATCATTCAAGGAGGATAAAAACGTGTTTTACATATCGACTTTTTTTCAATACGTTAGTCAATATTTAAAAACGAGATTACAATATAGAGCAAACTTAGTCGTTGAAATTTTATCTGACTTATTATTTCAAGGTGTAAATCTCGTGTTTATACTAGTCGTATTCGGTCATACCCAATTGCTAAATGGGTGGAGTAGGGAAGAGATCATTTTTATTTACGGCTTCTTCCTTGTACCGTTCGCTTTGTTTACATCTTTTTTTAATATTTGGGATTTTAATGAGAGGTATATTGTTAAAGGTGAAATGGATCGTATTTTAACTAGACCAATTCATAGTTTATTTCAAATTGTGCTTGAGAGGATGGAGCTTGAGTCATTATTTGGTGGCGTGACAGGAATTGCGATAATGAGTTATGCAGCTTATCAATTGGAGTTAGCTTTTCACTGGTATGATGTAGTAATTTTTATATTATTTGTAATCGGCGGTGCACTTGTCTATGCCGGGATTTTTATTATGATTGCTAGTATAGGCTTTTGGTCTGATGCTCGGACATCAATTATGCCTATGATGTATAACATCGGGAACTATGGAAGATACCCAGTTGATATTTATAATAAAGTAATTCGTTACATATTAACATGGATATTACCATTTGCATTTGTTGGAGTGTATCCAGCTGCGTATTTTCTTAAGAGAACAGAGTGGTATGGATATTCTTTTATTACTCCAATTATTGGTAGTTTGTTTTTCGTTTTAGCTGTAGTTATATGGAACATAGGAGTGAAAAAGTATAGAGGGGCGGGCAACTAGCATAACGGATTTTATTTCTATGCCCTTATATTAATACGATGGTTGTTTCACATTGATTGATGTTTTTCGTACTAAGAAATAAACTTGGAAGAACAACTATGAAACCGGGGCAACTTTTCATTGTATAAACCGAGGCTCTACTTATGTAAAACCTTAGTCTAAGTTTTATTAGGCTAAGGTTATTTTGTTCGATTAATTTAGGCTGTTTTCACGTTGATTGTTGTTTTTCGTAAGAAATAAATACGTATAACCCAAGCGTTCGTGGCATCTTTCCTCATTTAAAATGAGGTCAATTTATCTATTGTTGTCCTAAACTCGTCTCTATAGCAACAAAGTTTTTGAAAAAAGCCTTTATTTATGTACAAACGAGAATAGGCTTGTTTTTTTTTCGTATATATAGAGTAGGTTTAATCGATGGAATATTGGAGGGGTAGAAATGGTGAGTTTTATCGTCTTGCTTACTTTTTTTTGCATTATAATGAGTGTCAGAACGATATGGAGTTTAAAACGAAAAGCCCACCAATTAGTATCCTTTGAGAATTTGTTTGCGTTAGTTACTATTTATATAACGGTATTAGTCGGGTTTGGGTTAATCTATACGATACTTGAGGAAAATGGCTATTCAATATTAAAAGAAGACGGTCAACATATAATAGGGGATTTTCTTACTAAGCTACAAACAAGTATGTATTTCAGTGCAATAACATTATTATCTGTAGGTTATGGTGACATAACACCAGTTGGTGGCGGCAGATGGATTGCGATAGCAGAGGCATTATTAGGATACACAATACCAGCAGCCTTTGTAGTGAAGACAGTTATTCAGGTTGATAAGAAGGAGAGTTAATGAAAAACCCATATTTTATTTTCCTAAGCTCACCACGAAGCGAAGCTTGAGGAGGGGGGCTTCTGGGATGATAAATTGACACGGAAGGATGTGTTATGTATAATGAATTCAAGATATTGGATATTGAGAGGTTTGATATAATGGAAGAAAATAAAGAAATTAATTCTGCACTTAAGCTATTTGTTGTAATGTCAAAAGCACAGCGTTCGATTGTAGATGTTGTTAGCAAAGATGTTAAAAGCTATGGCTTAAACACAACTGAATTTGGTGTGCTGGATTTATTATATAATAAAGAAAAATTTCCATTGCAAAAAATAGGTGAGCATATCTTAATTGCTAGTGGAAGTATAACATATGTTGTTGACAAATTAGAGCAAAAAGGGCTTATTGAACGAAAAGGTTGTCCGAAAGACCGTCGTGTAACTTATGCGGCAATAACTAAAGCTGGGGTCGAGTTAATGGACGATATATTTCCGAAACATAAAAAGGTCATTGATGAGATTTTCTCTGTGCTTACAGAAGATGAAAAACAGATGATGATTGGATTATGGAAAAAAGTAGGATTTCATGTTTCGCAGTCATAGTTAATATTTAGAAACAAAATTTTTTTGGTTGCATTTATCTTGAATTCGTGATATATTAATTCATGACAATTCAATTGGTTCATAATAGTCGAATGATACCTCGATTTAATAATATATAGAATTGAGATGTTTAAGGTAATTAATATTTTTTTGCAAATATATCTCTAATTAGAGAATTCTACCTTTAGATTATATTTGTATAAATGTATGAAGCTACGAGGTTTTGGTATCAGTTGAAATAAATTTACACACTAAAGGGGTGAAAGAATATGATTAAAAAATTTCCCGCTAATTCAAGACATGAGATGAATCATGGATGGCTGAAAACGCATTTAAGTTTTTCCTTTGCGGAATATCATGACCCAGAAAATGAAACCTTTGGTCCATTACGTGTACTTAACGATGATGTTGTAGCTCCTTTACGAGGCTTTGGGAAACATCCACATCAGGAAATGGAAATCGTCTCAATCGTATTATCAGGGCAATTACAGCATGAAGATAGTCAAGGTAATAAGGCAACGACGACTTTCGGTGAAATTCAACGGATGTCAGCAGGGACTGGAATATATCACTCGGAGGTCAATCCATCAAGTGAAGAAGATGTTAACTTTTTGCAGCTTTGGTTTTTCCCGAAAGAACAAGGTGTAACTCCTTCATATGAAAAGACAGCTTTTGATATCGGAGCGATGAAGAATCATTTACTACCTGTTGTCGCTAATCATCCTGACAATAGTAAAGTAGCAGATATTAATCAAGACCTAACGATCTATTTAGCTGATTTAGAGTCAGATCACGCTATAACGTTTACACAAGATAAAGATAGAAAAACGCTCATTTTCGTCATTGAGGGAGAGTTACTTCTTAATGGAAATACAACATTAAATAAAAGAGATTCAGCACGTATTGTAGACGTAACTTCTCTAAATATAGATGGGGTTGGTCAGTCACGGTTTATGCTAATTGATTTGCCAGCATAACGTAGCACACTTTAGGAAATCATAGGTTGTCACAATATTGGAGGTGATGCCTTATTGGAAGTGATTAACCAATTGGGTTATTGACTTCTACATGTTAATGAGGAGGATAAACAATGGGATTTATTAATAATATTATAAATAAATTTAAAACTAATAATGGGAGTGTAGAAAAAATGACAAAAGTATTATTTGTAAAAGGAAATCCAAAACAAGAGAAAGATTCATATTCATTACGCTTAGCAAATGCTTTTATTGATGCGTATAAAACTGAAAATCCAAATGACGAGATTATTGAACTAGATCTATATAAGGAAAATATCCCTTTTATTGATGGTGATGTGTTATCTGCATGGGGGAAATTCGCAGCACAGCAAGAGCTTACTGCAACTGAACAAGAAAAAGTAGGTAGAATGAATGAGTTAACTGATCAATTTATAGCTGCTGATAAAGTGATCTTTGCTGCACCAATGTGGAATTTTGGTTTCCCACCGATGGTAAAAGCTTATATTGATACTATTTCAATTGCTGGAAAGACATTCAAATATACTGAAAATGGTCCAGTTGGGTTATTAGAAGATAAGCCAGTTGTTTTATTAGAAGCGCGCGGGGGAATTTATTCAGAAGGTCCAGCAGCAAGTGCGCAACATACTGTAAGTCATTTACAAACTGTTATGGGCTTCATAGGCATTCAGAATTTCCAAACAGTTGTAGTTGAAGGAGTTAACTTTGACCCTTCAAATGCCGAGAACATATTCCAAAATGCGGCTAACAAAGCAAAAGAAGTAGCAAAAACATTTTAAATAATGACAATAAAACCACGTCACATTAGAGACGTGGTTTTTTATTGTTGCTTATTCAAGGTGCTATAATCGTACCAATAAATTAAAATGTACCCAAATTCCAAATCCCTCACTACAACGATGTCAATTACATAGGCTCTTTTCGTTAACTTTGTTGCTATTGAGATTAATATAGAACAGCAACCAATAATAATTTTATGCAATTGACTTCAATTTAAATGAGAAAAGATGAAGCGTATACTTAGTTTATACGTATTCTGTTCTTAGTAGTACGAAAAGCAACAATCAATGCGAAAACAGCCATTACATAAAAGCATAATAGCTGTTATTACTCAGTATTTATAGTAAATTACATATTGAGCAGATATGTATTTGAGTTTGAAAACAATTCATTTGTTTTTATTGTCCTATTAGCGTTAAACTTTACATAGAAGTGTTCAAAAAAGGCGAGCTATGTCAGTCGCTATTATATGGAGGCATACTATGAGCTTAGAACTTAATCAAAAAGCACCTGATTTTCAACTATTATCAAATACTGGTGAAGAAGTTAAACTGTCCAATTATTTAGGCAAGAATGTTGTAGTATATTTTTATCCAAAGGACATGACACCTGGATGTACAACCGAAGCGTGTGATTTCAGGGATAGACATGAACAGTTTACTGAATTAGATACAGTAATTCTTGGGATTAGCCCGGATCCAATCGAAAGGCATAAGAAATTTATTGAAAAGCATGGATTACCTTTCTTATTACTCGTTGATGAAGACCATAAAGTTGCTGAAGAATACGATGTTTGGAAGTTGAAGAAAAACTTTGGTAAAGAGTATATGGGAATTGAAAGATCAACTTTTGTCATTGATAAAGAGGGAAATGTGGTAAAAGAATGGCGAAAAGTTAGAGTGAAAGACCATGTTGAATCAGCTCTACAATTTATAAAGGATAACTTACAATAACAAAGGTAAATCAATCATTTTTTTCATAAGGCTCTCTTCGTGATCTTTGTTGCTATTCATACCAAACGACAGGGAGCGGTCATATACGGTTGTCATCGTTTTATGGCAGAATGATGCCGTGGGTTGTGTTTTAGTTCGTAAAACAACAATTAATGCAAAAAAGACTCACTTTAAGAGTGTAGAGAAGATACATAATTTCTCTACACTTTTTTTATGCCATTTTAGACTTGTCCATATATTGACAATTATATTGTTACGGTGTACTATGTAACTAGAACACTAAAACAATTATTGAATTAAATTATTAGGAGGTAGCGAAATGGTAGGAACAAGTTCCTTTAGTGGGGTATTGAAAAAAGATTTTTTACTAATGAGAAGTCATTTAGTCGCTGTTTTAATTTTAAATACAGCAGCCTTTGTTTTAGGGTGGTACCTTTATTCAAAATTATCATGGTCTAACTTTGATATTGGACTTAATGGGTTAGAGGTGATAGATGATCATTTAATTAAATTTATTCCGTTGTTAACTGTTAGTGTATTGCATGTCTTTTTTTTAAGTGTATATATGTTTTCTAGCTTGAATAAAGAAGCAAAAAAAATGCATTTATGGCTGCATAATCCTCAACCATCGTTTCAGTTAATAGCTAGTAAATTCTTAAATGGCTTTTGTGCATTAATCATTTCACAAGCAACAATCATCATTTTTATATTAATTAACTTCATTCCGCTATACGGAGAATTACAATCACCAATTTTGGCTGAAATATTTAATTTTGCCTCGCTAGAGATGTTCTATATTATTAGTATCTCAACAGTACTTTCAATCACCGTTCTCTTTTTTTGGGTAATATACCGTTTCATCAAAACTAGAATAGGTAAAGGATCCAAATTAATACTTTTCCTTATCGTTATCGTATCACTTTATTTCTTTAACTCTTTGATGAATTTATCAATCATCGAGGTAATGTTAGAGTGGGGTGCTTATGAGATATATTATCCTAGTATTTTTGTTAGTGGAGCAATCTATGCAGGTTCACTCTTGTTTTTCTTAATATTCACCGCATGTTTGTTTTTCATATCATCATGGCTTATTGACAAGAAGTTGGAGGTATAAAGTAATGGAAGACTTTCAAGCAAATAGACCGATTTATATGCAATTAGTAGACCGGATTAGTCATAAGATTGTTAGGGGAGAGTTAAAACCGGGTGATAAATTAAAATCAGTTCGTGAAATGGCAGTTGAATCAGGGGTAAATCCGAATACAGTTCAACGAACTTATAGCGAAATGGAAAGGGTGGGTATTGTGGAAACGAGAAGAGGGCAAGGGACTTTTGTATCAGAAAGTGAAGAAAGGCTGGAAATGTTAAGAGAACAGCTTAAATCAAATCACATTATGAAATTCATTCAAGAAATGACTGCAATGGGATTTAAGCAAGATGAAATTATAAGAGACATCCAATCCTTTATGGTAAAGGAGAATATGAAATGATTGAATTACAAAATGTTACGAAAAAATATATCGGTAAAACAGCTTTGCATAATGTAAGTTTATCATTTCCTGAAGGTAAGATTATAGGAATTATCGGCGAGAACGGCAGTGGGAAATCCACCCTTTTGAAGTTGATGGCTGGATTAATCCAACCTTCGCAAGGCTTTGTGAAAGTAGGTAATATGCAAGCTGACAGACGAATTTGTCATGTTGTAACCTATTTATCTGAGTTAGACGATTATTATCCATTTTACACCGTCAAGCAGACAATAGAATTTTTTGCAACTCAGTTTGAAGATTTTCAGTTATCCAAAGCTTTTGAGATTATGAAGTTTATGAAGTTAGATCCAAATCAAAAGGTTAAGCATTTATCTAAAGGGAACCGAGGTCGATTAAAAATAGTATTATCTCTAGCTAGGGATGTACCTTATATATTAATGGATGAACCTTTTTCAGGGCTAGATCCTATGGTAAGAGAGTCCGTTGTCAAAGGGCTCATATCGTTTATCAATTTGGAAAAACAAACTGTCATTATAACAACTCATGAAGTGGATGAAGTTGAACCCTTACTGGATACGGTTGTTGTAATTAGAGATGGTAATGTAGTTAATATTACTGATGTTGAGCATTTACATGAGGAAAAAAATATTGGTATAGTAGATTATTTGAAAAGTTTACATGAACCTAAAAGTAGTTGAGGATTTTGAAAAAGAAAATAAATGTACCTCCCTTCACCTAGATATATGACGAAAGGATGGGGAGGTTATTTTTTTTCATTCGTAAGGTTTTTGTAGGTTTATTTTTCTGATTTTTAAGTATATTCAAAACTGAATGTAACAGCTTGATTGTTAGTCTTAATTATCTATAAGCCTTAAGTCTTAGAGAAGTATAATACTCTGGCACGTTATGTAAAAATCTTGTATTCGCTAAGATTGAATTACGTAAAGTTTGAATATCTTAAATCCAAGGTGAACTTGTTCAAGTTAACATGAATACCGGAATTAGGTAGAGAGGCTTTTCTACATGGTCAATCCCAACTGTATAGAAGCCTAATTGCAACATGGAGCTTAAACAGAGGAATCTTAGTGAATTCGATATATGTGAAAGGGAAGGGAGAAATAATGATGAAAAAAGTTTTATTTTTACCATTGTTAAGAATGCCATCAGGGCATCATCAAGTTTCAGAGGCTTTCATTCATTCGTTTAATTGTCATGACCAGTATGTAAAAACGAAGAAGATAGATTTGCTTAGTCATTCAAATCCTCCTTTAGAAAAGTTTATTACTTCGTTTTACCTAAAATGGATTAAACTAGCTCCGCAATCTTATGAATGGGTTTATAAAAATTTTGGATATTCATCATCTAAAAATTATTCCTTACAGTGGTATGAGTTATTCTTTTTGAGGAATATGGAAAAACTCCTGCAGGAAGAGAAACCTGATTTAATAGTAGCTACACATGGTTTTCCATCATTTTTAGTTAGTCGTTTAAAAGTGAAAAATAAAATCGACATACCTTTAGTCAATGTTTATACTGACTTTTTTATTAATAATGTATGGGGAAGAGAAGGTGTTGATTTTCACTTTGTTTCAAGCGAACAAATGAAAACATATTTAATAGATGAAAACGGATTATCACCAGATAAAATTATATTGACTGGTATACCAATTAGTGAAGTATTCAATGGAATGAACAGGCAGTTTAAGCAAAAGGAGAGATATCATATTCTCATATCAGGTGGTAGTAGTGGTTTAGGAAATATAACAGACTTCTTGAGTAAAGTTGATATAGGAGAAACAACTCAATTTTCTGTATTATGTGGTAAAAATGAAAAACTGTATCAAGATCTCAAAAATAGCAAGAACCCCTATATTACTCCATATCCATATATCTCTTCTAGAGAAAAAATGAATGACTTATACGAAGATGTTGATGCAATTGTTACGAAACCTGGCGGAGTAACTGTCAGTGAAGCTTTGCAAAAAAGGTTACCTATCTTTATAGAATCTGCCTTACCAGGTCAAGAAGATTTTAATTTGGCATA
The DNA here is from genome assembly GCF_018588585.1 of Bacillus sp. SM2101. Taxonomy (NCBI): domain Bacteria; kingdom Bacillati; phylum Bacillota; class Bacilli; order Caryophanales; family Bacillaceae; genus Bacillus; species Bacillus sp. SM2101. Next base: position 8,387 of record NZ_JAEUFG010000002.1, on the reverse strand, counting down.
CCTACAAGAGAAAGCACTCGTGTACAAACTAAATGCTAATACCCCACTAAATCAACAACTTATGGACAAATTAAATAATAAAGAAAACTGGGAAGAACATCAACGTAGAATAGAAGAACATGTTCAAAGTTTTCATAACCCGTATGAACAACTATTGCAAATTATGAAAACGACCAACCGCATAGAGGTTGGTTACGTTGGCTAAAAGAAAGGCATTTTAAGTTGAGTTTTGTTGAAATTGTCCAAAATTTAGGAGTTGTTGGTTTATTCATCTCAATGTTTTTAGAAGGATCTTCATTACCTTTCCCTGGGGTAATAGTTGTATTATCGTATGGATTTTTATTAAACCCTAGCTATGTTAATTTGGTTGTGATTTCAATTGGCATGGCAATGATATATACATTGGCAAGCTTCATTCCTTATTTAATTGGTTTAAAGATGAGTTCTATATTTCCTAAAAAACTTCAAAAGGGGATTAACAAAGCCAGGTGTTGGTTTCAAAAGTACGGGACTTGGAGTATTTCTTTATCTAGACCATTTGGTATGGGGAATTATATTTCATATATAGCAGGAATGAGCGAAGTGAAGGCTAGCGTTTATACCATTCATACATTTTTAGGTATTTTACCATGGTCATTTTTGGTGCTATTAATAGGTAAGTTTGGGAACGAAATAGCAATAAGAGATTTTTTCAAAGAATACCAGATTTATATTTATTCATTCTTGATCGTAGTGCTGCTTATTTATGGTTTATATATATGGTGGAAGGCAACAAACAATACTAATGAAGTAAAGGGGCAAGTTCAAAAAAATGAAATGATAGACAATGAAAAACAGCAGAACTTAGCTCCGGCGTTGGATATGTTGGTTCGTGGGGTCCGTGAAGAGAGGAAAAAAGAGGTAATGAAATAATTCACTCCTATCGATCTCTAATATGTAAAATTATAGAAACAGGAGGAAGTAAATAATGATGGAAACTGGTTTATCACTGAGTGGGGGCTCTTTAAGGGGAGCAGCACATATTGGAGTTCTAAATGAACTACAATTTCAAAACATAGATATTACACATATTGCTGGTACGAGTGCAGGTGCATTAATTGCAGGTTTATATGCATGCGGTATGAGACCAGAACAAATGGAACATGAGCTAGAAGATTTATCAATTAGAAAAATGTTAGATATACAAGTAGGTAGAAAAGGATGGGTAAAAGGAAAACGGATTTATGAAAAATTAGTTCAGCTTACAAATGGTAAGCACTTTTCAGATCTTGACATACCGTTAGCAATTATAAGTTTAGACCTTATTTCTGGACAGTTGGTTATTATCAAGTCAGGTGAAGTTGCTAAGGCGATTCATGCTAGTATCGCTATTCCTGGTATTTTTGCACCTGTAAAACATGGAAATCAACTTCTTGTTGATGGTTATATTTTAAATAATAATCCAGTAGATGTGGTGAAAGATATGGGAGCTCAACATATTACAGCGGTGAGCATTAAAGGATCAAAAGACAGTAACCCAAAACATATTTTTCATCAGCTTTCACGGTATATAGGAGTTGCAAGTAAATATCATACAAGCCAGCTCGTAGAGAAATATGCGGATTTAATCATTAATATTGACCTTCAAGGGGTCGCTCGCTCTGAGAGAAAGTCTATGGACAGATATATTGAATTAGGAAAGCAACAAGCATGTGGAGCTTTTTCTAGTTTAAATATGAATGCTAGTGAAAGTGTTGCTAACATTTATAAGCAAAAGGTTGTTTAATACTGGGTTTAAATGGCTTTTTTATATAGAATGAGAACGCAAATCACTATGAATTGATATTAGGGTCTTATCGTTACTAGGACTCGAGTCTTAATAGAAAATAGAGCGCAGGCGCGTTATGAAAAAGTGTAAAAATAGATATGATGGACTTAAGAAAGGAGGAACATAATAATGAAAAATGTTGGTTTGTTTATAATCGGTGGAATAGCTGCAATGGTGTTAATTTCATCACTTGGACCAATGGTTGGATTAGCAATTAATCTTCTCATCCTCTATTTAGTTTTCAAACAGTTTATGAAAACCAAATCTACATTCGCTAAATTCGGATGGGCGTTAATCGGTATTGTGATTCTTATGATCGTTGGGTCACACATTCCAGCTGTTATTGGTTTTGCAGCCGCTTATGTTTTATATATTGTGTATAAAAAATGGAATGCTAGTCAAGATACGATTGAAGAAGAAACAGATGATCCCTTTGTAAATTTTGAAAAACAATGGTCAGAAATGAAAAGGTATAATTAAAAGGAGATGACGAGAAATGCCTAACATAATTTCACGTATAAGAAATAGTATTGAAGCAGATTTACATGATGCTCTTGATAGAAAAGAACATAAAAATCCTGTGGCGGTTTTAAATCAGTATTTGCGACAATGTGAGCAAGAAACAGAAAAAGCCCGCAAATTATTAGAACGTCAATATACATTAAAAGATGAATTTACTCGCGAATATAAGCATGCAAAACAATTTGCAGAAAAAAGAAAACGACAAGCTGAAATCGCTTCTCAAGCAGATGAAAAAGAATTATATGATTTTGCAGTACAAGAGCAAGCTCAATATGAAGAGCGAGCATACCGCTTAAATAATTTACTTACAGAAGCTACTCAACAAGTAGATGTCCTTGAACGAAAATATGAGGAAATGAAGCATAAGGTAAAAGATATGCACATTAGACGAATGGAGCTTATGGGTCGAGAGAATATTACTCGTGCACATCACCGTATGAACAAAGTAATAAATTCGAATGACGCAAAGAACAGCCCTTTCACTAAATTTGAAGAAATAGATAATTATCTAGATCGATTAGAACATGAAGTAAATAGTTCATATTTTAGAAACACAATTGACGCAAGGATTGCTCAATTAGAGAAGGAAGAAAAAAAAGAAGTAAATTAGAAGACACGCATTCAAATTTCTAGACTAGACATGGTATGCTAGAAGGCGTAGGTAACTGCGCCTTTTCGGTTCTAAAAATTGACTTATAGTGTGAGTCCTATCAAGTAGCCATACAATTTTAAAAGAAGAGGTCTTATACAGAGAGGAGTAAGCCCATGTTTAATAAAATAACTACAGAACAGTTAAGCTGGATTGTAGTAATAATAATCGCTATGCTACTGCTAGAGGTTTCGTTTTTTAACAGTGGGGTTATTTTTTCTCTAATCGTTTCAATAAGTTTAATTTATATTGGCCGCAAACGTATGCCAAAGGCTAGTGGGAAAATTCTGTTTTGGTTTGGGTTACTTTTTACATTATTAAGTGTAACAGGTATGATGACGTTTAAACTCTTGCTGTTGGTCATCATTATTTTCTTAATTAATAGTTTCGTACAAACGAAAAAAGAACCAACAATTATAAAGCCAACAATAAAAGAACCTGAAATAATAGCTTCTGAGGAAACATTAATTACACGTTCGCCTCTCATGAAAAATATTTTAATCGGGCAACAACAAACACCGTCTCATGTATATGAATGGAACGATGTTAATATTCAAGCTGGTATTGGTAACACCGTAATAGATTTAAGTTATACTGTTCTTCCTAAGGGAGAAACAATTATCTTCATTAGAAATTTTATAGGTAATATTGAAGTTCTTATTCCATATGATTTAGAAGTTAGTATTCGCCATTCAGTTTTCATTGGTTCATCAACGGTCTTTGAAGTACATGATGCTAATATGTTTAATCAAGTATTTAGCTTACAAACTCCTCAATATGATAATGTTGATCAAAAAATAAAAATTGTTACCTCAATGATAGTCGGGAATATTGAGGTGAAGCGAGTATGAATGCAATCCAAAGGCAGCTGATTATTGGTTTAAGTATGTCGATGGTTGTTTTACTAGTGACATTGATTGGTACATTTCTAGTATTTCCATTACCAGAATGGAACGTTTTGTGGAAAAAAGAAATAATGGAGATACCGTTTGTACTATTTATTGTTGCCATAAGTATTATTGTTGGGCTTCTTTTTGGCGCGATCTCTGGATTATCTTGGAGAAAACAACTTATATCAATAAGTGGTATGCTTCACCAAATGGAAACTGGTCACAAAATAAAGGTAGATGAAAAAGCTCCACTCAGTGAAATTCAAGCTATTCATGATCGAATGGACAAAATACAAAGAAAGATGTCGGAACAGACGAAATTATCAAGGAAGCTAGCTAATGATATTGTGGAGGATCAAGAGCAACGAATTCAAGAAATGATTTCTCAAGAGAGGAATCGCTTAGCTCGTGAATTACATGATTCAGTTAGTCAGCAGCTATTTGCAGCATCTATGTTAATGTCTGCGATCAACGAAGCAAATCCCCTTTCAAATGAGCGTGAAACGAAACAGCTAAAAATGGTTGAACAAATGATTCATCAATCCCAGTTAGAAATGCGTGCCCTGTTACTTCATTTGAGGCCAGCTGCTCTAAAAGGGAAGTCTCTTCAAGAAGGGATTGAGATGCTATTAGTGGAATTATCTCAAAAAGTATCAATGTCGATCCAATGGAAGATTGAAGAGACACCTATGGAAAAAGGAGTGGAAGATCATCTGTTCAGAATATTACAAGAATCGTTATCAAATACTTTGCGTCATGCGAAGGCTACTAAACTTGAAGTGTTATTGATTCAAAGAGACGAACTAATTATTTTACGTGTAGTAGATGATGGAATTGGCTTTGACGTGGAAGAAACGAAAGCAGGTTCTTATGGTTTACAGAATATGTATGAACGGGCGATCGAAATAGGTGGTACGATGAATATAGTAAGTGTGAAAAATAATGGTACCCGTCTTGAAGTGAAAATACCGATATTAAGAAATGAGGGAGAAGCTGGTGATTAAAGTATTATTTGTTGATGATCATGAAATGGTTCGTATCGGTGTGTCATCATATTTATCTGCCCAATCAGACATAGAGGTGGTGGGTGAAGCCGATAATGGGAAAGATGGTGTTGAACTAGCACTTTCATTACGTCCAGATATCATCCTTATGGATTTAGTAATGAAGGAGATGGATGGGATAGAAGCAACTCAGGTGATCATCGATCAATGGCCAGAAGCGAAAATTATTATTGTTACGAGTTTTTTAGATGATGAAAAAGTATATCCTGCTTTAGAAGCAGGTGCAACGAGCTATTTATTAAAAACTTCAAAAGCTAATGAAATTGCTAATGCAGTGCGAGAAACGTATCGTGGGCAGTCAGTCCTTGAACCCGAAGTAACAGGGAAGATGATGCGGAAAATGCGACAAAAAAATGTTCAGCTTCTACATGAAGAACTAACAAGTAGAGAAATGGAAATTTTACTATTAATGACAGAGGGGAAAACAAATCAAGAAATTGCTGATCAGTTATATATTGCATTAAAAACGGTGAAAGCACATGTCAGTAATATTTTAAGTAAATTAGAAGTACAAGATCGAACACAAGCGGTGATTTATGCATTTAAGCACTCGTTAGTTAAGTAATCATATACATATTACCCCTGTTAAATCTCACCTCAAAGCCTATCTTTTTTAGTATAGGGGCAAACATCCAAACGAATTCATCTTAGTTGAGTATGATAGTATTGTAGGGCATACCTCCTCAGTATTCAATACAATTCATTTTGCGGGATTTAGTTCCGCATTTTTTTGTGTATGGATCTTTTTGTAAACTTTATTGCTTTTTCACTTACATTCGAGAAATTGATTTTTATTATATGCTTTAGAGAAGAAAAGTTCCTCCAAACGTATGTTATATACTCGTATAGTTCTTATTATGAAAAGCAACAATTAATGCCAAGGTAGCTTTGTGTATCAAGAAGTTAGGATCTTGTTATTTATTTGAAGTGAAGAAACTCATTTTGTTAATTTCTTGCTAAAATTAACAATGTAGGATGATGCTATATCCCCTTGTCATAGTTTTAACGCTAGTTGCATAATTGTTTCGCTTTAGTAGGTAAAACAATAACTAGTCCGAACAATCTTGAAAAGTGGATACTAATCAAATAATTTGTATTATTTTTTTCGAAAAGTGCGTAAAATTAGATTTCATCTCATATAGTAAAGGTGTATATATTGACAAAACTCAGTATAACAATGTAGACTAATTATAAATATTATAAAGTAAGAATCTTTTTAGGAGAGAGGTGCATGACGGTGTCCCATCATGACCAATTGAAAGAAGCTCTTGAGGCGTTAAAGCAAACAGGGGTTAGAATTACCCCACAACGTCATGCGGTTCTTGAGTATCTTATTCATAATGTGTCACACCCAACTGCTGACGATATTTATAAAGCGCTTGAAGGTAAATTTCCTAATATGAGTGTAGCAACAGTATATAATAACTTGAGGGTGTTCCGTGAAGTAGGTTTAGTTAAAGAGCTAACTTATGGAGATGCATCCAGCCGCTTTGATTATGTTACAACAGATCATTACCATGTGATATGCGAAGAATGTGGTAAAATTGTTGATTTCCATTATCCTGGATTGGATGAGGTAGAAGCCTTAGCGGAACATGTGACAGGATTTAAAGTAAGCCATCACCGTATGGAAGTTTACGGAGTATGTGAAGATTGTCAACAAAATAAAAAGCATTAAAAAGCTGATGGTCGAAAAGACTATCAGCTTTTTATTATCTTATAAGATGTTATTTGGTTATTGTTTTTTTGTCTTTTTTATTATATTTTTCATTAAATTCTTTTCCTTCAAGTGATGGATCAAGAGTTAGTGGTTCATTGCAATACATACATATATCTACTTTACCTAACATTTTTGTTGGCTTTTGGCATGATGGACACACTACTTGAACAGTTTTTGTAGATAACATACCAATCCAAAAGTAAACAACCGTACTAGCTACAATACATAGAAGACCTAAAATCATAAAGACAGTCATTACAACAACAGATGATCGAAAGAATATTCCACCATACATTACAAGAACCCCAATGAAAATCAAACTAAGCGCAAATGTGCGTATCTTGTTTATTTTACTTGAATATTTTTTAGCCATGCCGTCAACCTCCTAATTTAATAATATAGCATAACTAAAATAGAAATGTACACGCTTAACAATTGCATTGTATAGACATAAGAGAGTATATTTATTGATATCAATAGTTTCGATATTAATAACTTTAAAAATTAAAGGTTATTTCATATTAATATCGAATAAATTATTATCAAAAAAGGGGGGAATTTAAAATGGAAGATATACTTCGTCCCATTTATCAGGAAAGAGCGAGTCATAAAAATACACTAGGTGTAATTATCGTTGAAAAAAAGGGAGAAGCTGTTAGTTCTATCACAGATACATTTGATGTTGTGTTATTAGTCATTATAAAAGATTCAGAACAATCGGTTCAAATTAAACATTATGAATTCAATCATAACAAAGCTGCTTTACATATTGTAGATGAAAACCAATTAAATGAATGGGTATTATTAGGCTCTAATAGAAAAGTTACTGAATGGTTAATGAATGGACGGGTTTTATTTGATAGAAATGAATACATTCACAACCTTAGAAATGAGTTAGAGATGTTTCCTAGGGACTACCGTAAACTAAAAATGGGAGTAGAATTTGCTAAACTAATTAGAAGATATTTAGAAGGTAAAAAATTTTATGAATCTAGGCAATATCTAGATGCGTATAATTATGTTGTTCATGCGCTGCATCACCTTGCACGTTTAGCGGTTATTGAAAATGGGTTTCATCCTGAGGTTCTTGTTTGGGGACAAGTAAAGCAAATTGAACCTGAGATTTATAAGCTGTATGAGAAATTAATTGAAGGTGAAGAAACATTAGAGAAAAATTTAGAGTTATTATTTTTAGCCAGTGATTTTCTTATCAGTTCAAAAATTGAGCTAGGCTCTGAACATTTACTTGAGATTTTATCAAGCAAAGATGAACCATGGACTTATGAGGATATAATGAATCATTCACAACTTACTCATTATTCAATAGACCTTTCTATTATGATAGAATTTTTAATAGAGCGTGGGTATATTCATGTGCATAAGGTGGAAACAAAGGGTCAGCAAATTTATCACAGATGTTATTCTGTAGAAAGTAATTAAAAAAATATAAAAAAGCATATTGACGTATAATTATCCCCGTGATATATTTATATTCGTCGCTGCGGAACAATGTTTTAAAGCAGCACATTATAAAAACAAACTAAAAAAAGTTATTGACATAACAACTTGAAAATGTTATATTAAAAAAGTCGCTTATGAGCGATAACTTAAAAAATGTTCTTTGAAAACTAAACAAAACAAAAGCGTCAACGTTAATTTTTTTGAACAAATGAGCAATCAAACTTTATTGGAGAGTTTGATCCTGGCTCAGGACGAACGCTGGCGGCGTGCCTAA